>JBCCXV010000235.1:0-4578 GCA_039191195.1 Planctomycetota bacterium | reverse complement strand
CGCAAGCCCCGCGTAGCCCCGTGTGCAGAAGCTCACCGCGCGGCTTGGTCCTGTCTCAGCCGCACGCTCCCGGGCTCGCATTCGTGCAAGCAACGCCGCCAAGGCACGCTAGCACCGGCACAGCGCGGGCCGGTTCCCGAGCCTCAGGCCGGGCTAGACTCGCCCCACTTCCTGTTGGAGCACGCATGAGCCCTTTCCGCTGGTTACCGGTTGTCTTGTTCGGCATGCTCGCGTCGGCTTCGTGGGCACAGGAGCCGCCAAGCGACGCCTCCGCCGCGCCGGCCACCCAGCCCGCGAAGCAGGCGGTCGACCGCCCGCCCATCCGGGTCGTCGCCTGGAACATCGAGTGGCTGGGCACGCCCGATCGGCGCTTCAACGAAGCCCGCGGCCAGGCCCAAGACCCCGCGGAACTCGCCCGAGAACTGGCCAAGCTCCGGCCGGACGTGATCGCCTTGCAGGAGATCCGCGCTGAGGGCTCGCTCGACGACGACCCCGACCACGAGTCGCCGGAAGTCCAAGCCATGCTCGACGCCCTCGGCCGGGAGTTCGGCGGGACCTGGGAGCAGGTCATGTTCCCCACCCACGGGCGCTGGTCCCTCGTCACCGGGTTGGCCTGGAACACCGAACGCGTCCAGGCCGTCGGCGGCTGGAAGAGGATCCACCCCCAGCTCGGACCCGACGCCGACCCCGACGCCTTCATACGCACCGCCGGCCCGCGGCCGTCGCACGGTCAGAAGTTCACCACCGGCGAGGGCCTCACCGACTTCGTCGTCGTCCCGATCCACTGGCGCAGCTCTTTCAGCCGCGACACCTCGCCCCAGCGGGCCGAAGAGGCCGCCGAACTCGTCGCCGGGCTGCCCGTGGTCTTCGACGACCCCGACGTGATCGTCATCGGCGACGCCAACACGATGATGAAAGACGAGCCGGCGCTGGGCGTGATGGCCGACGCCGGCTTCCGCGACCTCAACGCACGCCACAGCCCCACGCACATCGCGAACCTGTTCCTCGACCGGGCGTTTGTGCCGGCCGACCAGCCCGAGTTCCGGGCCGCCAGCTTCCGCGTCGTCGACGTGCCCGAGAAACGCCGGCTCGACTTCCACAAGCGGCTCAGCGACCATTACCCGCTGGTCGTGGCCTTCCCGGTCGCGGCCGACGACGACTGATCGGCCCGAGCCCCCGCAGCGTTAACACGCCACACAATCCCCATTTGCGCCATCTTGCAGACATAGGCGCCCGAGCCGTTGGCGCGCCGCGCAGCGGGCCTTAGGTTGCGTGAGCACAGCGGCGGCCCGAGGCCCCGCTCAACCGCTCGGATCCCCATCCAATCGTTCTAACTCTGGCAAGAACGATTCGTGCAACCCCCGATCCGCGTCTCCTCGCGCGGGTCGGGGTTTTTCGTTGACGCCGTGTGGTACGCGCCGGGGTCAGCACGGCGTATCACCGGGGGCGCGGCTTGCCGACCACGCCTACACGCCGAACTCCACCGAGCCCTTGCGCCGCCCGGAACGTACCTCCAGCCGGTACCGCTGCCCGCGCTCGAGCCGCTCCCGCGGCGGGGCGTCGTCCGGCGGGGCCATGCCCGAAATCGTCGAGCCGTACACGAACTTGTCGACTTCCATCGCCGCCGGGTCGGCCTCGAGGCTCCAGACCACCGGGCCGTCTTCCCCGCCCGACTCGAGCTTCACCACCTCGAGCGAGGAGAGCTGTACCCGATCGCTCAACGCGAACACGATGAAGGGGATCGGGTACTCCTCGTCGGAGCGCAGCGTGTCGAGGTCTTCGGCGTACACCTCTAGCTCCGGCGGGAAGACCAGGTCGGTGAAGAACGTGACGTAGGCGCCCGCCGTAACCACGAGGAGCGTGATCCATACGTAAACGCGCTGGTTTCCGGATTCACTCATGGCGGGCTCAGCGGTAGACCACGGGCACGAGGAAGCGCCACTCGTCGTGGCTGTGCTTGCCGAGCTCTTCGGGGTTCTGGGGGTCGAAGGCGTCTTGCTCGTTATCTTCACCGTTGTGCCACCGGCAGTCGCCACGGCCTGTTTCGAGCAGGCCCAGCTGCTCGGCGTGGCCGTCGCCGAAGGCGTACGCCCCTTGGCCGTCGTGCCAGTAGCCGTACCACCCGCCGCCGTTGGGGTCGCGCGGGAGCACGATGCTCAGGATGTCGTCGGTCACCCGGATGTCGGGGAACATCTCCTGGGTCTCGGCGATCAGGATCGTGTGCGACGGGCGCAGCACCGACACCACGTCGCGCTCCGACTCGTCGTCTTCCGGCGCCGACTTCCAGGTGATGTGCCCGTTGAAGGCGTAGTTCGACTCGACATCGCCCACGCACTCGCTGCCGAGGTCGACCGTCCCGAGCTCCGACGACGCCCCGGCCGGCGCCGTCACCGGGCACACCCAAACGTCGCCCGCGGGAAGGTATGCGCGCTCGGCCAAGACCGAGCGCCAGGTCCGGTGCGTGCCGCTCGTCTCCGCAATGCGGTTCTCCGGTAGCTGGTCGTCGTGGTCGACAGCGAACGCGCTGGTCGCCGCCGCCACCTGGCGGATGTGGTTCAGGCACAGCGTCTGCTTCGCGGCCCGCCGGGCCGAGCTGAGCGCCGGCAGCACCATCGCCACCAGCAGGCTGATGATCGCGATCACCACGAGCAGCTCGATGAGGGTGAAGCCGATCGGGCGGCCGCCAGGGGGATGCTTTGCGTGCGCGCGCGTCATGGATCAACCCTTTCCCACTCGAAGGCCATCAGGCCCATCGGCATCGCCAGCTCGAACGATGGCGGCCACCGGCCTTTCAAGGGCGACGCCTCGTGGAACTGCGCCATGCGGACCCGCCCGGGCGCGACCTCGCGGTAGATCGTCCGGTGCCGGTCGCCAAGCTCCGCCGGCTGCGGCGAGCCGATCACGATGCTCTCCATCTTCGCCGGCTCGCTTTCGGGCTCCCACAGGATGATCTCGCGCTCGACGACCACCGCGTTGTCGGGCACCGTGAGCACCAGCACCCGATCGCGCAACATCACCATGCGCAGGTTCTCGGGCACATAGAGCCATCGGCCTTCGAGACTGCGGTCAACTTCCACGCCGTCGGCGTCTCGCGGGGCCTCGGCCTCGGGCGCGTCTTCATACCGCCGGAAGGTCAGCGCGATGACGTCGTCGGCCTCCAACTCCGTCGGCCGTTCGGTCGGGTCTTCCCTCGACCAGGCCAGCCGCAGCAACTCGCCCTCGCGACGGTAGCCATACTCGATCATCATGCCCACGTCGGCGGAGGGGACGTCCCACCCGCCCAGGAGCTCGGCCGTCAGGCCCCGGAGCTGGTCCTTCCCGGCCGGGGTGGCGTCGACGCCCCGAACCACGAGCTCGAGGGACCGGCGTCCGCGCTGCGCCCGGTCCATGAACTCCACGCGCATCGTCGAGCCGTTGAGGATCAGTTCCGCCATCGGGCGGCCGTCGACCCAAAAGCCCACCGGCTTCCAGGCGCCGGCGAGCGCGGGGTCCGCCAGGTCTTGCGCCGGCGCCGGCTCGGGCGCCTCGAAAACCAGGTCGTCCGGGTCGTCGTCGCTCACCGCCCACGCTCCGATCGCACCCGATACCACGGCGACCGCGATCACCCCGAACAGCCGCCAGCGCTTCTTTTGATCATCGGAGAGAGATGTCGCGTCCTTCATCAGTACGGCTCGGAGGGGTGAAACCCGGCGTGATAACCAAGTCGTGAGCCTACCGCGCCCGTGACGCGCGACCCGCGTTTTTGTCGCTCGGCCACCCGACCGCGCCGCCGCCTTACGCGCCGACGCCGAGCGCGGAAGGCGGGTCCATCGGCGAGCGAGGTTCGCCGCGCTCGGCCAAGCGACGTGCTCCGCCTCGGAAACCGGCCCCGCATCGTGGGTCCAGACACGCCCTTAACCCGTGCCCGGCTGGGCTGGGCGGCGCTGCGCTGACGGACCTCTGCCTACCGTCTAGTGCGTCGTCCACCGATAGGCGCGGGCCGGCTTTTAGGCGGCTTCGCTCACGGTCACCGTCACCGTCACCGCCGCCTCCGCCCCCGGAGCAGCACCGGGCCGGCCAAGCCCAGCAGCGCCAAGCTGGCCGGTTCGGGCACGGCGCCGGGCGACGAGGCGCCGAAGTTCTGCGCGAGCACGTCGAAGTCGAGCAGGTCGACCACGCCGTCGCTGTTGAGGTTGCCGTCGATGGCGTTCGGGTTGGATCCTGCCTCCGCTACGCTGCGGCCGGCCCCATGACGGAACAGACAGGTGGTATGAGACGCCGGGGACAGGTAACCTTATTGCTGGAGGGACAGACCCCGATGCCCTTCGGAGCAACCCTTGATTATGCTGCAGCTGAGGGATTGCCGGTCGCCTAGGACACTGGCCCTGCGACCGAGGCTACGGCCCGCCACTAGCTCCCCTCGCCCTCGATAGCTCTCGCGAACAGTGGAACAATGATCCCGCGAGGGTCAACGATACGCTTGCGTCAACCGAACCTCACAGGAGTCTGGTATGCCCTGCTCTTTCCACTCTCTGACGAGGCGCTGTGGAGCCCTACTGCTTGGCATCGCTTTCGCGTTGACGGCTGGGCCAAGTCATG
>JBCCXV010000234.1:0-4591 GCA_039191195.1 Planctomycetota bacterium | reverse complement strand
GGGGTTTGGGGGTGAGTTTGGGGATGGGGAGTTGGCGGCGTTGCGGGAGGTGATCGCGGGGCGGGGGCCGGGGTACGGGGCGTCGCGGCTGGGCGAGGTGTTGGGGTCGGCGGGGCGAGCGGCGGGCGGGCAGGACGGTCGGCCGCGGGTGGTGGCGGTGGTGAGTCCGTGGGCGGGGGACGCCGGGTGGTTGGGGCGATCGGCGCCGACGGACGCGGCGGAGCTGCCGGGCGAGTCGGCGGACGCGGCGCGTTGGGTGGTGAGTCGGCCCGGGTTGGGTGGCGGGGTGTCGGCGACGAACGTGGGGGTGGCGGCGGTGGAGCCGGAGCGGTCGGTGCTGGTGGCCGAGGCGGACGGTGGGTGGCGGGCGTCGGCGACGGCGGGCCTGCGTCGGTGGGGAGACGCGAGCGACTCGGCGACGCGGCGAGTGCGGGTGCGGCTGGCGGGGGTGGACGGGGCGACGCTGGCCGAGGCGGAGCGCGAGGTGGTGTTCGGGCCGGGCGAGCGTGAGGCTCTGGTGACGGTTGACCTGAGCGTGTCGGGCGACGCGGTGGGCATCGACGCGGGCGGTGGCGCGGCGGCGAGCCTGCCGGCGGTGTGGTGGGCGGAGCTGGCGGACGTCGGCGATGCGCTGTCGGCGGACGACGCGGCGGCGTCGGTGGTCGAGCTGCGGCGTCGGTTGAACGTGCTGCTGATCGATGACGGCGGCGCGGCGGTGGACGGCGCGGCGGACGGGTTGTCCGCAGGGCAGTGGGCGGAGCTGGCGTTGTCGCCGGGTGGGTCGTCGGATGTTGGTGGGTTGACGGTGACGCGACGGTCGGCGGAGCGCGAGCTGAGTGATGAGGTGTTGGCGGGCGTGGATGCGGTGTTCGTGCTCGCTGGCGATCGGCTGGACGACGCGGCGTGGGCGCGGCTGGGGGCGTGGATGCGGGCGGGCGGGTTGGTGTGGGTGACGCCTAGTTCCGGCGAGGCGGGCGGCGAGGCGGGGCTGTCGGCGGCGTTGTCGGGGTTGGGGCTGGGGGGCATGGTGGAGGAGTCGGTGGCGTGGTCGGAGGGAGAGGCTGGCGAGGCGGGGGGTTGGCGTTTGTCTAGCGAGGCGGCGGTGCCGGGGGCGCTGCGGTCGTTGGGTGTGGAGTGGGTGGACCTGCTGTCGCCGGTGCGGGTGTGGCGGTGGGTGCCCGTGTCGGGGCTGGCGGGGGATGGGTGGCTCGCGCTGAGCGGGGTATCGGGCGTGGTGGGTGGAGACGAGGGGGATGAGTCTGTCGTGCTGAGGTACGTACCGGCGGAGCTGGGCGGGGCGTGGGTGATGGGCGTGCCGTTTGACGCGGAGTGGACGAATCTGGTGGTCCGGCCGTTGGTGGTGCCGCTGCTGCACGAGGGATTGCGGAATCAACTTCGGCCGAGTCGGGCGTCGGGCGTGGTGAGCGAGCGAGCGGTGGTGGGCTCGGCGTTGCCGGGGCCGGGGGTGTGGGTCGCGGGGGTGGGTGCCGAGTCGACGGAGGAGGTGGGTGAGGTGGCGTGGCGGCCGGGGCTGTGGCGGGTTCCGCGGTTGAGTCCGTCGAGCGAGTCGTCCGTTGGCGGAAGCCCGTGGTGGTGGGTGGTGGTGGGGATGGCGGCAGGCTCGGGTGACACGGCGGTGGTGGACGCGTCGCGGTTGGAGGAGTGGCTAACCGCCCAGGGCGAGTGGGCGTGGCTGGAAACGGGGTCGGTGAGCGAGGCGATGGCGACGGGCGGGTCGGGCGGGACGTGGACGTGGGTGCTGCTGTGGGCGGTGCTGGCGTTGGCGTTGATCGAGGCCTGGCTGTCGCGGGTGTTCAGCCATGCGGGGGTGACGAGCCGGGCTGGGCTGGCGCGTCGGGTGGGGCGGTTGATGGCGCTGTTGCGTCACGAGCCGGTGTCGAGCCGGCTGAGCGAGCGGGGGCGGGCGGCGTGAGCGACGGGTCGTGGCTGGATGCGTGGCTGGGATTGCAGCGGCTGAGCCTGCTGGACGGCGGGCTTTCGTTGGGTTGGCGGTGGGCGTTGCCGAACTGGGCGTGGGCGGCGGTGGTGATTGGGGCGGCGGCGTACGCGGCGTGGGTGTATGCCGGGCTGTCGGGGTCGCGGCTGGGGCGGGGGTTGTTGGCGACGCTGCGGGCGGTGGTGCTGGTGTGGCTGGTGGTGCTGCTGTGCGGGCCGGAGTTGGTGCGGCGGACGGAGCGGGTCGAGGGCGACACGGTGGTGGTGCTGGTGGATCGGTCGGCGTCGATGGGGGTGGAGGACGTGCCGGCGGCGGGCGTTTCCGTTGATGATGCGGGCGATAGCGCGATGCTCAGCCGGCTGAGCGCGGCGCGGGCGGCACTCGAGCAAGCGGACTGGCGTGGCGAGGGGGAGCGCAACGTCGTGTGGCTGGCGTTCGACGACGCGGTGCGTGAGGTGGCGGGGCCGGGCGCGCTCGAGGGCGTGGGCGGGGGCACCGGTCTGGGCGAGGCGCTGGAAGCGGCGCGGCGGGCGGGGGGTCGCGAGTCGTCGCTGGCGGGTGTCGTGCTGGTGAGCGACGGGCGCGTGCCCGAGGGGCTGCCGACGCGGCTGGTGCGGACGCTCGAGCGCTCGGGCGTGGGCGTGTGGCCGACGGCGGTGGGCGACGCGAACCCGCTGCTCGATGTGGTGCTCAGCGAGGTCGAGCTGCCCGACCGCGTCTTCGCCGGCGACGTCGTGCCGGTGCGGGCGCGGCTGCGTGTGTCGGGCGGGGTCGAGTCGGCCGACGGTGGGATCGACACGCCGGGCACGGTCGTCGTGCGCCTCATCGACGAGGTCACCGGCGAGACGATCGACGAGCAGCGCTGGTCGGCGGCCGGCCGGCTGGGCGAGGTCCGGCTGGGCGGTCGTGCGCCGGCGGTCGAGGGCGGCGTGCGCTGGCGCGTCGAGGCCGAGCTCGTCGAGACCGACGCGGCCGAGCGCCAGACCCGCAACAACACTCGCCTGGCCAACTACGAGGTGATCGACCGCCCGCTGCGCGTCCTGCTCATCGAGGGCTACCCGCGCTGGGAGTACCGCTACCTCAAGAACCTGCTGCTGCGCGAGCGATCGATCGCCAGCAGCACGTTCCTGCTCAGCGCCGACCTGGCGTTCGCGCAGGAAGGCGACGAGCCGATCGCCCGCCTGCCGCGCGAGGCCGAGGAGTGGTCGGCGTACGACGTGATCATCCTGGGCGACGTCCCGGCCGGCGCGATCGACGCCACCGCCTCGGCCGCGCTGCGCGACCAGGTCGTCACCCGCGGCGCCGGCCTGGCGTGGATCGGCGGCGACCGCTCGACGCCCGACAGCTACGTCGGCACGACGCTGGCCGACCTGTTGCCCATGCGTCGGCCGGGCGAGACGGTGCCCGTCGGCGGCGACTGGCTACTCGAGCCGAGCCTGCTGGCCGACGCGCTGGGCGTGCTGCAGCTCACCGGCCCCGAGGTCGCCGCCGTGTCGGGCGTCGGCTGGCCGGCCGGGCTGTCGCCGCTGCGCTGGGTCCAGCGCCTCGGCGCCCTCAAGCCCACGGCCGAGGTCCTCGCCTGGGCCGTGTCGCTCGACCCGGACGCCTCCGCCGGCGACGCACGCCTGCCGGCGATCGTGCGCATGCGCGCCGGCGCTGGACAAACGCTTTACCTCGCGACCGACGAGGCCTGGCGGTGGCGGTATGGCCGGGGCGAGCTCTACCACGAGCAGGCCTGGGTGCAGCTCATCCGCCTGCTCGCGCGCGGCCGGGCCGACATCGGCTCGAGCGGCGCGACCCTGGCCGTCAGCGCCGACCAGGTCGGCATGGGCCAGCCGCTGGTGATCCGGCTCAGCGGCGGGCTGGACGGCACGGACGCGGCGTGGGGCGAGCGCGTCGAGATCGACATCGCCGACCTGGACGCGCCCGCCGGCACGACGGCGTCGGTCGAACGCGTGACGCTGCTGGCCGAGGCGGTGCCGGCCGACGATCGGCCGGGCCTGGAGACCGGGCCGACGGGGTGGGTTGGCCGGTGGGTCGCGCGTCGGCCGGGGACGTACGAGCTGCGCGCGGTTGGCCTGGGGGCGGGCGTCGTCGAACCGGTGACGGTGGAGGTCTTACCCAGCGAGGCCGAGCTGCGCGACGTGCGCCCGGACGTCGAGCTGCTGGCCGGCTTGGCTGACGCGACCGGCGGGCAGCTGCTCACGCTCGACGAGCTGCCGGGCATCGGGGCGCTGCTGCCGAACCGCTCGCGCGTCGTGATCGATGAGTCGCGCGAGTCGCTCGTGCACGGCCTGATCGGCCTAGCGGTCGCGCTGGTCCTGCTCGGCGTCGAGTGGGTCGGCCGACGCTGGCTGCGGTTGGCGTGATCCGCCGCTTCGCGGCGAGGCTTAGTGCGTAGGACTTAGGGCTTAGGCCGCGAGATGGCTTCAAGCGCTTTTGCGCTCGTGGCGCGACCTAAGCCTAAGCCCTATGTCCTAAGCCCTCACCAATCTGTCAACGAGCCTCGCGTGACGCTCGCGCTGCTTCGCCGACGTTCCGCAGCGGTTGCTCACTTGTCACGCAACACGCCGGGGGGAGGGGCGGCGCGGCCTCTGCAGCTCACGCGTCCGTCGATCGCTAAGGCAGGGTCGC
>JBCCXV010000233.1:0-4602 GCA_039191195.1 Planctomycetota bacterium | reverse complement strand
TTGACCCTGCTCGAAGCCATGGCCGCCGGGCTGCCGATCGCCGCGACCGACGTGGGCGGCAACCCCGAAGTGGTCGAGCACGGTCAAACCGGCCTGCTCTCGCCCCGGCGGGACGCGGGATCTCTTGCCGTCAACCTGCTGAGAGTGTTGCGCGACCCGACGCTGCGCCGCGCCTTCGGCGACGCCGGGCGGGCCCGGGTGCGCGAACGTTTTTCCCGGCGGCGCATGCTCGACGCCTACGCTGGGCACTACCGCGCGATGGCCGGCGAGACATGAACCGTCGACCATCCCGATTCGCCTTTTCCCCTTTCGGAGCACGCCATGACACGCCCACCCCTTAGGCTCCTACCCGGCCTCGTCGCCGCGGCGTTGGTCGGCTCGGCGGGGGCCGCGGAGCCCGACGCGACGCAGTCGCTGCTCTTGACCACACCGCCCGCCGCGGCCATCTCCGCCGACGGCCTGGCCAAGCTCGACCTCGACTGGGCCCAAGACGCGACGTGGTACGACGGCCTCGCCGAGCAGGCCGACTACGACGCCTCCCGCGTCATCTACGGCCAGCCGCGCGCGTACGTCGCCCGCATGTTCACCAACAAAGAGCAATACGACCCCGCCTTCGCAACCAAGGCCGCGGGCGATGGGGTCGAGGTCTTCAAGTTCCACGTGCGCGAAGACGTGCCGACCAAGAACTACACGTATCACTTTTCGACCATGGCGTACGCCAAGACGTCCGACCTGTCGGCGGTCAAGCTCCAGATGGGCAGCAGCGAAGACTGCGGCGCGACATTCAAGGAGGCGACGGTGCTCGGCCAGCAAGTGGCGTGGCGCCAGTCGTCGTACTTTCCGGGCGAGGGCGTCGACCAAGGCGGCTTCGACGCCGGCTCCGATCTGGTGTTCCACGACGCGCTGCCGCTGGTGTTGCGCGGGTACCCGTTCGGGGCGCCGTCGGACTTGGTGTTGCGGGTGACGCCCGAGGCGACGACGACGCACCTTTCGCCGGCCGCGCCGGTGAGGGCCACCGTGACGTACGCCGGCGCCGGCCCGGTGAAGGTCCCGGCCGGCACGATCCAAGCCCACGAGCTGACGGTGACCTACGCCGACGGCGCCACCGAGCGTTACTGGTTCAACGCCGACCCGCGCACGCAGCACGTGATGGTGAAGGCCGAGACCGGCGTGGCCGACTACGCCCTGCGGTCGGTCCGGCGTTGGGCATACTGGTCGGAATGACACGACGCCCCGCCCCCGGTTCTCGGCCCGCCCGCACGACGCGCCTCGCCCCGCAGCCCCGCTGGCTGCGCCTGGCCCTGGCGGTTGCGGGGGTCGCCTTGGTGGCGCTGGCGCCGGGCGCCCGGGCTGACTTGGAATCCGACATCCGCGGCCTGGTGCGCGACGCCGGGCTGGGCGAGACCGTGACGGCCGTGGCCGTCAAAGACCTCGATCGAGACCGTTACCTGGTGCGCCTCCGACTCGACGAAGCGCTGGCGCCGGCGTCGAACATGAAGCTGGTCACCACGGCCGCGGCGCTCGACCGGCTGGGGCCGGACTTCGTCTTCGAGACCCGGCTCGAACGCATCGACGGGCCCGACGAACAAACCGTGGACCTCGTCCTCCGCGGCGGGGGCGACCCGGTCTTCGGCGACCCGACGCTGCTGCGCCGGCTGGAAGACCAGATCAACCGCGACCGGCCGGCCGACCAGCGCGTCGCCGTCAACCCCGACTCGGTGCTCGACGACTGGGTCGACGACCTGGTGCAAGACGGCGTGACCCGGGTGCGCACGCTCTGGGTCGACGACCGGGTGTTCGACCAGGAGTTCGTCCACCCCGACTGGCCCAAAGACCAGCTCGACTTCTACTACTGCGCCGAGGTCGGCGGGCTGAACTTCTACAACAACGTGATCAACTTCACGGCGATCCCGACCGCGCCGGGCGCGGCGCCGGATGTCGAGGCCTACCCCTTCGGGGCGTTCGTCACGACCTACAACTTGGCGCGCACCGGGCGGGCCAACGACCTGCGCATCACGCGCGAGCCGGCCAAGAACGTGTTCACGTTCCGGGGCGCCAGCCCGTCGCGCGAGCGCATCTCGGCCCGGCGGACCTTCCACGACCCGCCCCGGTTCCTGGCCGACCTGCTGGCCGAGCGGATGCGGGCTAAGGGTGTCGCCGTCGACGCGATCGCGCGGCCCGACCTCATGCGCAACCTGCCGCAGGCGGTGGTGATCGAGCGGTTCCGCACGACGCTGCCCTGGGTGCTGCTGCGGGTGAACCGCGACTCGCACAACCTGGCCGCCGAGGCCGTGCTCAAGCGCCTGGGCCACGAGATGACCGGGGCGCCGGGCTCGTTCGCCGCGGGCGGGGCCGCGACGCGGCGCTTCCTCAGCGAGCGCCTGAACCACCGGGCGGCGATCCAGGGCGTGCGCGTCGCCGACGGGTCAGGCATGTCGCACCGCAACCGGCTCACGGCCCGGCTGCTGGTCGAGACCCTCGACCTGATGTTCGAAGACCCCGAGCACGCCGCGGTGGCCCGCAGCGTCTTGGCACGGCCCGGCCAGCGGGGCACCCTCCGCAACCGGATGAAGGGCGAGCTGGCCGGGCGGCTGTTCGCCAAGACCGGCACGATCGGCCGGCCGATCGACGGCCAATGGATCAGCGCCTCGACCCTCTCGGGCGTGCTGGAGATCGACGACCCCGAGAACCCCGGCCGGGTCCGCCGGGTGGCGTTCAGCATCCTGATGAACGGCTACCGCCCGCGGTACAGCAACGCGGTGGTCCGCCAATTGCAGGACCGGCTGGTCAACCGGATCGACGACGACCTGGCCCGCCGGGCCGGCGTGGCGCCGGTGCTGGAGCCCGCGGGCGCCCGCTGACCCGCCGAACCTCCGCCGCCTACACTGCCGGCCCGACGCCCCTTTCACGGAAGACCCGGAGCGCCCTTATGAGCCAACTCGTCCCCATGGTCATCGAGTCGACCGGCCGCGGTGAACGCGCCTACGACATCTTCAGCCGGCTGCTGAAAGACCGGGTGATCTTCATCAACGGCCCGATCACCGACGCCACCACGTCGCTGGTGACGGCCCAGCTGCTGTTCCTCTCCAACGAAGACGCGAAGAACGACATCCACGTCTACGTCAACTCGCCGGGCGGGTCGGTTTCGGCCGGCCTGGCGATCTACGACACCATGCAGTTCGTCCGCCCGACGGTGCAGACCTACTGCGTGGGCGTGGCGGCCTCGATGGGCTCGATCCTGCTGATGGGCGGCGCCAAGGGCAAGCGCTCCATGCTGCCCAACAGCCGGGTGCTCCTCCACCAACCGCTCATGGGCGGCGTGATGCAGGGCCAGGCGACCGACCTGTCGATCCAGGCCAAAGAGATGCTGCGCACCCGCGACCGGCTCTACAAGATCATCCAGCAGCACACCGGCCAAGACATGGACAAGATCAAGGCCGACTGCGAGCGCGACCTCTGGCTCGACGCCGAAGAATCGGTCGCCTACGGCTGCGCGGACAACGTCCTCCAGCACCTGCCCGACGGCGTGGCGGGACAGGGGTCCGACGGCGATGCCGGCGAGTAAGCCAACCCGGGTTTCGACGCGCTTCGCCCCAGCCGCCACGTTTTCCGCGATCGCGGTCGCGGCCGTGCTCACGCCCGCCGGCTGCACGCCCCAGCGCGTCAAGCCCGCGGGTGATCCTTCTCTGGCCGACCAGAACGTCGCGCTCGAAGACCAGGTCGCGCAGCTGCGTCAAACGCTCTCGGCCCGGGAAGAAGAACTGGCGGCCCGCGACGCGGCCCAGCGCCAGGGCGACCCGCCTGTCGAAGGCGAAGGCGGCGGCCCGGCCCTCCAGCTCGCCGAGGTCCGGCTGCACCGCTGGTCGGGCCTTGTCGATTCGGACGAAGACGGCCGGTACGACACGCTGCGGCTCGACCTGCTGCCCGAAGACCGCGACGGGCGGTTCTTGCCGATCCGCGCGACGGCCCAGGTGCGCGTGGCCCCGGTGCTCCGATCGCTCGACGAACCGTCCGAGGGCTCGCTGATCAAGCCCGCGATCGATCTCGACGGCCAAGCCTGGCACGCCGCGTACCGCACCGGCCTCACCGGCACGTTCTACCGAGTCGAAGCCCCCCTGCCCGCAACGGGCGAGGCCCAAGACGTCACCAGCTGGGCCGTCTACGTGCGCGTGGTCGAGTCGGACACGGGCGCGGTGTTCGCCGTGGACCGGCTGTACGAGAACAAGGGCGCCGGCTGGGCCGCGGGCGAGTAACGACGGCTTATGCCGCTTGACCTAAACGCAGGCGAACCGAGTCCGCCCACCCCCCTGCTGGCGGATGGCTGACCGCTATGGGGCGACGGCTGATCACACCACGCGGAGCAGCTGCACGCTGAAGCGCTCGTCCGCGTCGGTCCAGACCCGCTCGACCCGGCAACACGGCGAGGCCAGCGCGGCGAATCCTTCCAGCGTGTACTTGCTCGACACCTCGGTGTGCAGCTTCTCGCCTTGGGTGAAGACAAAACGCCGGCCGGCAACGCGCACAACCTGGTCGCGCAGGCTCACGGCTCCGAGCTCGACCCAGCCCTCGTGCTCACGCCATACGGCCTCGTGGCGGAAAGCG
>JBCCXV010000232.1:0-4633 GCA_039191195.1 Planctomycetota bacterium | reverse complement strand
TCGTGACCGACTCCAAGGGCGTCGACGACCCCAAGGAGCCCGAAGGCGACGTCACGTTCCAGCTGTTCGCGGCGGTGGCGGGCGCCGACGACCCGTCGACGCGCGACCTGGCCGACCGGTACCGCGCCGGCGGGATGGGCTACGGGCACGCCAAGCAGGCGCTCTTCGAGCTCTTGATGGACCGCTTCGCCGCGGCGCGCGAGCGACGCGCACAGCTGGAGGCCGACCCGGGCCGGGTCGATGAGGCTCTGGCGCGGGGCGCCGAGCGGGCCCGCGCGGTGATCGGCGACGTGACGGCCCGGGCGCGGAAGGCCTGCGGGTTGGATTAGCGCCGGCGGCGGGCGAGCAGGCAGGCCCCGGGCGCCAGCAGCCCCAGCCCGGCCGGGGTGGGAACCGCGATCGCGTCGGAGGTGGCGCCGAAGTTCTGGGCCAGGGCGTCGAAGTCGAGCAGATCGACCACACCGTTGCGGCTGAACTCGGCGTCGGACCATGCGCCGGGTTCGCCGAAGTTTTGGGCCAGTGCGTCGAAGTCGATCAGGTTGACCACGCCGTCCTGGTTGGCGTCGCCGGCGAGGGCGGGTTCGAACACGAGGGCCTGGCCGGCGCCGGGCGCGGCGCCGTTGTCTTCGGGCAGGCCCAGCAGGATGGTTTGGCCTTCGATGGCGACGACGCCCCCGAGTGAGCCGGCGGCGGGCGGGTCGGGGACGCGGAGCTCGGCGAGGGCGTCGGCGGTGACGAGGTCGAAGAGGAACGACGCGCCGCCGAACGCGCCCGGGCCTCCGCCGTTGCCGAGGGTGGAGACGACCAGGCGGTCGCCGTCGGCGTCGAGGCTCGATCCGAACTGGTCGCCTGCCCGCGGGTCGGGGGCGGTGATCTTGCCGACTTGTTGGAGGGTGAGCAGGTCGAAGAGGTACACGGCGCCGGCGTCGGCGCCGATGCCGGCGAGGTCGGCGCCGCGGGCCGCGACGAGCGCCAGGTCGCCGGTGATCGCTAGAGCCGACCCGAAGGCGTCGCCGGGTTGGGCGTCGTCGGGGGCGAGCGAACCCAGGTGCGCGCCGGTGGCGGGGTCGAAGACGTCGACGGCGCCGGCGTCGGCGATGGCTCCGCCGGGGCCGGGTGCGTCGGCTTGCGGGGCGCCGACCAGCGCATGGTTGGCGCCGAGGGCCACGGCGGCGCCGAAGGCGTCGGCGCCGGCGGCGGCCGGCGCGGTCAGCGTGATCGGCGTGGACGGCTGCGCGAGGTCGTACAGGTAGGCGGCGCCGGCGTCGGTCGCGGCGGTGTCGTCCCGTGGGGCGCCGACCAGCGCCGTGTTGGCGTGGAGCCCCAAGGCCCGGCCGAAGTCCGCGTGGGCCGAGCCGGGCGGGGGCAGCAGCTTGGCGAGCTGATCTCCCGTGCCGAGGTCGAACAGGTAGGCCGAGCCGGATTGATCGCCGCGGTCGTCGTCGCGCGTGGCGGCGACCAGGGCGCGGCCGGCGTCGGCGGCGACGGTCGAGCCGAACCAGTCGAAAGCGTCCCCGTCGATGGGGTCTAACCGGTGCAGACGTTGGCCGGTGGCGACATCGAACACATGGGCCGACCCGGCGAACGGGATCAAGGTCGAGTCGAACTGGGCGCCGACCACCGCCAAGCCCTGATCGAGGTCAACGGCGGCGCCGAAGCGGTCGCCCGCGGCGCCCGTGGGGTCGCTCAGAGCGGCCTGATCGAACCAAGTCACGTCGGCGGCGTGGGTGGCGGCGGGGAAAGCGGCGGCGCCGAAGACGGCCGTGAGCAGCCGGGCGCAGGCCCGCCGATCGCGAGGTCTGCGATCGTGGGAACCGGTGTACCCGAGGGATAGCGGGGGTCTGCACATCGTCGCGGGCCTGCGGGGTGGCTCGGCCGTACGGGCCGGGCCGTACGGTGGCAATGCAACAGTACGCGACGCAACCCGGCGGGCCAGTGGCGCGCGAGAAAGGGTCGCCCGGCGGTCCTCGGGGGCGTGGGACGGGCGGGGTCGTGAATCTGGGGAGTCTGTCGCGGCCCTGGGGTCAGGGCGGGCAGGGAGGTCAGGGAGGTCAGGGAGGTCAGGCCGACTTGCGGTAGGCCGAGATGGCCGAGCGCAGACCCGGGTTCGGGCGTGCCGGCGCGATGTTGGGTGTCGCGGCGGGGTCTGGGGTCGGCGCGTTCGTGGCGGAGGGCGGGCTGGGGGCGACGGCTTCGGGCGTTGGGATGGAGGCGGCGTCTCGCTCGGCCGCGGCGTCTTGGTCGCCGCGTTCCATGAGCAGGGCCCAGGTTTCGCGCTCGTATTCGAGCAGGCCGATGGCCTCGTCGAGCGGCTTGAGCTGCCGTTCGATGTTGGCCTCGATCAGCAGCCGGTAGATGTAGGTGTAGAGGGCTGCGAGCCGGGAGGTGACCTCGGGCAGGAGGTCGGTCTTGAGGCTTGTGTTGAGCTCGAGGACGATCTTCTGGGCGCGGATGAGGTTGTCGTAGGAGCGGTCGAAGGTGCCTTCGTCCAGGGCGGCCCGGCCTTGTCGGCAGAACTTCAGGACGCCGTCGAAGAGCATCAGGCGCAGCTCCTGCGGGCTGGCGGTGAGGACCTTGGTCTTGAGGTAGGGGTTGACGCCGGCGGGGCTCATCGGGCGGGGTTCCGCGTGCGCGAGTCGGGGCCGAAAACGGCCCAAGAAGGTATCGGCGGCCGGGGCGGAAACCCCTTAGAGGGGAGTGGTTTGGGGCCGATAACGCGCGGGCTCACCCGGCGCTGAGGCCCTGGATCTGGCCGAGCGACGCCGACTGGTCTTGGAGCTCGGCCAGGGCGCGTTCCATGGCGACGAACTCGGCTTCGAGCCTTGCGCGGCGGTCGTCGAGCCGCTCGTTGAGCGTCTCGATGCGGTCGTTGTTGGCCTCGATCTGGTCGTCGATGTTGCTGATGGCGCCGCCGATGGCGCTGGTGTTGCCGTCGATCAGGCCGTCGAGCACGTCGTCGAGGAACACGGCGACGCCGCGGGCGGTGACGGTGTCGCGGTCTTCTTCGCCGGTTTCGGGGTCGACGGCGAAGGTCTCGAGGGCGAACAGGTCGCGGACGGCGTCGGGGTCGGTCTGCAGGGCTTCGCGGAAGGTGGTTTCGTCGAACTGCAGCCGGGCGCCGGAGCCGACCCGGATGCCGACCGACGCCAGCGAGTTGAAGGCCCCGGTGAGCTCGGAGCGCGGGTTGATGACGGCGTTGTAGATGGCCTGGCGGGCGCGGAGCACCGACGACTCGCCCAGCAGCAGGCCGCGGGTTTCGGTATCGGCGTCGTAGGAGTCGTATTGGTCGATGGTGGTGGCGGCGTTGTTGAACGCCGTGACCAGGCTCCGGGCGGCCTCGACGACCGAGTCGCGGTCTTCGGAGATCGACACGCGGACGACGCCGTCGCTGGTGTTGCGGAGGTCGATGGTGGCGCCCTCGATCAGGCCGTCGAGGGTGTTGCTGGTGGAGGTGATGGTCAGGGCGGTGGCGGGGTCGTCGCTGCCGAAGAAGACCACGGCGTCCTGGGCTTCGTTGAGGTTGAACGCGCCCAGGTCCAGGCCGTTGTCGTCGAAGATGAACGCGCCGTCGCTGCCGGCGTCTTGGGCGGCGAGGCTCAGGCGGAACGGGGCGCCCAGCGAGCCGTCGTTGATGATCGAGGCCGACACGCCGACGTCGGCGTCGTTGATGGCGTTGACGGCGTCCTGGAGGGAGCCGCCGTCTTCGAGGATCACGCGCTTGCGGAACGCGCCGTCGAGGTCGGCGCCGGCGTTGGCGGCGGTTCCGACGATGCCTAGGTCGGCGGCGGTGGTGCTGCCGTCTTCGACGATGGTCAGGGCCGTGGCCCCCAGGCCGGTGTCTTCGATCAGCAGTCCGTTGCCCTGGTCGTTGACCCGGGCGTTGACGGCCAGGCCGCGGGAGTTGATCTCGCTGAGGACGTCCTTGAGCGTGATCTCGTTGCCCTGGGTCAGGTCGACGGTGGCCGAGGCGCCGTTGGAATCGGTGATGCGGAAGCGCCCGCGTTGCACGCCGAGCTGCTGGAGGGTGGTGCCCTCGCTGAGGTACTGCAGCGACAGCGAGCCCGAGTCGGCGGTGCGGTCGTCGAAGGTCCCCA
The DNA here is from genome assembly GCA_039191195.1 of Planctomycetota bacterium. GTDB lineage: Bacteria > Planctomycetota > Phycisphaerae > Phycisphaerales > Phycisphaeraceae > JBCCBV01. Next base: position 539 of record JBCCXV010000232.1, on the reverse strand, counting down.
GGATGCCGAGCTGGGCCGCGGCCGATCCGCTGACCTCGGCGACCGTGAGCGAGCCGCTGGTGGCCGAACCGTCGGTGAGCTTGAGGCCGTTGCCGGCGTCGTTAAGTGACGCGGTGACGCTTAAGCCGGCGGCGTTGATGGTGTCGATGACGTCCTGCACCGAGCGGGCGGCGGCGAGGTTGAGGTCGGCCGAGGCGCCGGCGGCGTTGGTGATCCGGATCGTGGCGGCGGTCTCGGCGGCGGCGGGCTGGGCCAGCAGGGGGTCGCCTTGGATCTGGGACACGTTGGCGTCGATCGCCAGGCCCAGCCGGGTGGCGGGCGACCCGCCGGCGAGGTCGCGGATGGTCAGGTTGCCCGTGCCCAGGGTGTTGTCGGTGGCGACGAGCCGGCCGCCCTGTAGGGCGAGGGTGACGTCGCCGCCGGTGGCGGTGTCGACGGCGGTGATGAGGTCGCCGACGGTGGTGAGCGCGTCGAGGTCGATGCCGTAGGCCGTGGAGGCGTCGCTGCGGGCGAGGATCTCGAAGTCGTTGGCGGCGGTG
>JBCCXV010000231.1:0-4650 GCA_039191195.1 Planctomycetota bacterium | reverse complement strand
CTGCTTGAGGGTGGTCATGATCAGCTGCTGGTGGTCGGTCGCGACGTTGGCGAACTCGAACACCGGGGCGATCTCGTACTGGCCGGGGGCGACCTCGTTGTGGCGGGTCTTAACCGGGATGCCGAGCTTGAAGCACTCGCGTTCGGCCTCGAACATGCAGGCCTGAACGCGTTCGGGGATGGCGCCGAAGTAGTGGTCGTCAAACTCCTGGCCCTTGGGCGGCGCGGCGCCGAAGAGCGTGCGTCCGCAGGCCTGGAGGTCGGGCCGCAGGGCGACGAGCTTGCTGTCGATCAGGAAGTATTCCTGCTCGGCGCCGGCGGTGGAGGAGACGAACGGGCCGTCGGTGCCGAAGAACTCGAGGACGCGTTGGGCGGCGCCGTTGAGGGCCTGCATCGACCGGAGGACGGGGGTCTTCTTGTCGAGGGCTTCGCCGGTCCAGGAGACGAAGGCGGTGGGGATGCAGAGGGTGGCGCCGTTGGCGTTCTCGAGGATGTAGGCAGGGCTGGTGACGTCCCAGATGGTGTAGCCGCGTGCCTCGAAGGTGGCGCGGATGCCGCCGTTGGGGAACGACGAGCCGTCGGGTTCGCCCTGGATGAGCGCCCCGCCGGAGAACTCGGCGAGGGTTCCGCCGTCGCCGTCGGGCTCGAAGAACGAGTCGTGCTTCTCGGCGGTGAGTCCGGTGAGGGGGTAGAAGACGTGGGCGTAGTGGGTGGCGCCCTTCTCGAGGGCCCAGGTTTTCATGGCTTCGGCCACGGCGTCGGCGGTGGCGAGGTCGAGCGCGCAGCCGGTGCTGACGGTCTGCTTGAGGCTCTTGAAGACGGCCTTGGGCAGGCGGGCCTGCATGAGGCCGAGGCTGAAGACGTTCTCGCCGAACAAGCTGCCGGTGGGTTCGGCGGCGTAGTCGAAGGTGGATTGAACGGGCGGGCTCGAGACGATGTCGTCGATCACAAGGGCACGGGCGGTCATGGAAGACATGCGGGGTCCGCTCCTCGGCGTTGGCCGATTGGGCCCGGGGTCGCGAGTCCGGGCGGTGAATACGCAGGCGTAGTGCGACGGCGTGCGGCGGCGGCGGAGCCATAGCGACCCCCCATGTCGGCCCGCTCCGTCAAGCCGTCCCCCCGCACGCGGCGAGACTGTAAACCCAGTCCGGTGCGGATGCAACGCGCGTCGGGGACGATGGGACTTCGGCCCTAGTCGGGCCATCTCCGGGGCCGTTTCGGGCCCGGACCACCCCCGGCACGCCCCCGGGGCCGCCGTGGAAGCCGCCGGGGGCCACGGGAAACGGTCCGGGCCGGGGTCACGGCCGGTGAAAGCTCGCCCGCTCGGCCTCGACGATTTCGCGCCAGGGGCAGGAGTCGAGGTGGTCGTTGACCAGGCCCATCGCCTGCATGAAGGCGTAGACGGTGGTGGGGCCGACGAACTTCCAGCCGCGCTTCTTGAGGTCTTTCGACATCGCGACCGACTCGGGCGACGTGCTCATGGTCATGAGCGTGTCGCGGGTGAGCTTCTTCGGGCGGGACTCGGGGTGGGGCTCGTAGCCCCAGACGTATGCGGCGAGGGAGCCGTGCTCGGCCTGGAGTTCGAGGGCCCGCTGGGCGTTGTTGATGGTCGCGTCGATCTTGCCGCGGTGGCGAACGATGCCGGCGTCTTGCAGGAGTCGCGCGCGGTCGCGGTCGGTGAACGCGGCGACCTTGGCGATCTCAAAGCCGGCGAACGCGCTGCGGAAGTTCTCGCGTTTGCGGAGGATCGTGAGCCAGCTCAGCCCGCTCTGGAAGCCCTCGAGGCAGAGCTTCTCGAACAGCCGTGTGTCGTCGGCGACCGGGCGGCCCCACTCGTGGTCGTGGTAAGCGATGTACTGCGGGTCGTCGCCGCACCACCAGCATCTACCCCCGCCACCGGAAGAAGCCTCCGGCGACGTGTGCGTTGCGGGCAAGTTCGGGCCTCGGGTTTGCGTCGAAGACGGCGATGAAGAAAGGCCGCGGTGGGATTCGAACCCACGTTGAGCAAGCTCAGCGGATTTGCAATCCGCCCCCTTAGTCCACTCGGGCACGCGGCCGGCGATCCGACATTGTAGAGCCCCGCGGATGACGGGGCGCGCCGGCGGCGACGCCTATCCGTGGCCGATGGCGGCCAGCCCGTCGATGGCTTCCTGGCGCTGGGTGGCCCGGCCTTCGAGGATGGACCAGCCCGGCCGCTGGGGGACGAGCTTGCCCTGGGTCTTCTGGCGGTGGTGGGCCAGGTCGAGCAGGCGCAGGCGCCCGCGCATGCCCAGGGGCATGCCCTCGCACCGGCCGGAGAGCACGGCGATGAGGGCGCGGTGCACGCCCATCGGCCCGCGGCCCTGGAGCAACAGCTCGCGGAACGGGTGCGAGTAGAAGCGGTTGATGTAGTGAAAGAACACGGCCCGTCGCGCGGCGGCCGACGCGAGGTAGCGGTCGCGCTGCGCGTTCGGCGGTTTGCCCCGCAGCATGTTGTGGGCGGCGTCGGAAGCGTCGAGCGCGCCGCGCACGGCGAGGTAGGTGCCGGAGGAGAACACGGGGTCGAGGAACGACTCGGCGTCGCCCACGAGCAGGTAGCCCTCGCCGGCGCCGGGGCTGCAGGTGTAGGAGAAGTCCGCGACGGTGTGGGTCGTGTCGGGGAACCGGGCGTCCACGAGCCGGCCGGCCAGGCAGGGCGTGCGCTCGATCGCCCAGGGCAGCTCTTGGCCGGGCGCGACGCCGTGCTTGCGCATGGCGGCGGCGGCGGTCTTGTCGACGACTAGGCCGATGGAGGTGCGGGTGTCGTCGATGGGGATGACCCAGTACCAGCCGTCGTCGGCCATGACCACGGAGATGAACCCGTGGGCGTCGCCTTCGAGGCGTTTGACGCCGGTGAAGTGTCCGACGAAGGCGACCTTGCGGTGGTTGGTGAGGGTCTTCTTGAGGCCGAGCTGTTTGCCCAACACGGCGCCCTGGCCGGAGCAGTCGAGCACGCTCCGGGCCCGGCGGGGGCCGTCGGTGGTTTGGAGCTGGCAGTCGCCGTCGCGGAGGTGGTCGACGCCGGTCATGGCGACGCCCTGTTCGAGGGTGACGCCGTCGCGGGAGGCGGCGTGGTCGAGCAGGGTCTTGTCGAAGACGGCGCGCTCGATGTTGAAGGTCTCGGGCAGGCCCCAGGGCTTGGAGACGCGGAAATAGAGGCGGGCGCCGGCGTCTTGCCCGGCGCCGACGATCTCGGCGCCGCGCTTGACGACCTTGGGGGCCTGGGCCAAGGCTTGGGTCAGGCCAAGCCGGTCCAGCAAGGGGTTGATGCTGGGTAGCAGCGACTCGCCGACGTGGAAGCGCGGGAAGTCGTCTTTCTCGAGGATGGTGACGGCGTGGCCCCGGCGGGCGAGGTCGATGGCGGCGCAGGCGCCGGCCGGGCCGCCGCCGATGATCAGGACGTCGGGGGTGGTCTCGCTCATGTGGCGGCCTCGATCTCGACGCGGAGGTTGGGCCGGCAGAGGTCGGCGCGCATGACGCCGATGGACGCGGCCGCGGGGAAGGCCGCCTGCAGCCGGTCTTGCAGGGTCGGGAGGTCAGCGGGGTCGGGGGCGTAGATGCGGAAGCGCCGGAGGGCCGCTTCGGCGACGCCGTGGCACTCGACGACGGCGCGGAGGTTGGCGCGGGTTTCGCGGAACTGCTCGTCGAGGTCCCCAGGGTGCTGGCTCTGCTCGCCGACGATGCTGGCGGTGCCGGAGATAAACAGGCGGTCGCCGAGCCGGGTGGCGCGGGCGAAGACCGGGGGCTGCGGGCCGTAGCGGGCGGAGTATTGGTAGGCGGGGACTTGGCGTGGGTTTTCGAGCGGCTCGCCCGGCGCGCCGCCGGCGAGGACGTGGACCTGCAGGTCGTCGCCCCGGTGTCCGATGGCCGAGGCGGCGGGGATGGCGCGGGACAAGCGCGAGCCCTCGCCGAAGTGCTTGCGAAAGGCGGCGCTGCGGCCGGCGTTGAAGGCCATGTAGCGGTCGAAGGGTTCGTGCTGGGGCGCGGCGGATTCCCAGCGGTCGAGGTCGGGCGTGGTCATGCGCTCGGAGATGCCCGGCAGGCCGTTCCAGATGCGCAGGAGGTGCGGGCGCTCGAGATCTTCAACGCGTTGGAAAAGCGTTGCGTAGAGGTCGGCGACGGCGGCCTCCACGGCCTTGGCGTCCATCGACCGGGCTCCGGGGATCGCGCCGCGCAGTCGGAGCCACTCACCGTCGACGGCGTGGGCCAGGGTGTCGCGGGGCTTCGCGCTCTGCGGGGCGGGGCAGAGCTCATCGAGCCACCACGGGGCCAGCAGCCGGTCCTCCGGGAGGCGGCGGATCGCGGCTCGGGATGGGGCATCGGGTGTGATGCTCATGACGATACGACCAAGCTGCTGACGAGTCCCGTGGGGCACCCCGACGCGAGGCGACGGGGCTCGGAATCGGGCGCGATGAGCGTGTGGAGCAGGGCCAGGCCCGCGCCCAAGCCGAACCAGGGGCCGTGGGGGAGCACGTCGCGGCCCGCGCGGCGTAGCGCCACGTCCTGCCGGCGATCGGTGGCGCAGCAGGCCGGGGCGGGGCCGTCGTCGGTGTAGAGGTCGGACAAACCCGTGGCGGGGTCGGGCGTGCTGCGGTGGGCGGGTGCGGTCAGCTCGGCCGAGGCTTGGACGCCG
>JBCCXV010000230.1:0-4662 GCA_039191195.1 Planctomycetota bacterium | reverse complement strand
GTTCCGAGGCGGGCGTGGTCTTGCCGGCCTCCCACAAATCCAAGGACGCCAGGGCGACGGCGCAGCCGAGCGCGTTGCCGGTGTAGGTGTGGCCGTGGTAGAGCCGGTTGTCGCCGTTGGGGTCGGAGAACGCGTCTTCGATGGCGGCGGTGCACATCGTGACGGCGACGGGCAGGTACCCGCCGGTGAGCCCCTTGGCCAGGCAGAGGATGTCGGGCGCGATGTCGTCGTGCTCGCAGGCTAAGAGCTTGCCGGTGCGCCCGAAGCCGGTGGCGACCTCGTCGGCGATGAGCAGGGCGCCGTGCTGGTCGCACAACTCGCGCACCATCGCGAGATAGCCCGGCGGTTGAGCCACCATCCCGGCGGCGCCCTGCATGACCGGCTCGATGAGCACGGCGGCCACGGCGTCGCCTTTGGCCTGGAGTAGGTGCTCTAGCTCTTGCCGCGCATGTTCCAGGATGGCGTGGGCTTTGCGTGGGCACTCGCTCGGCCAGACTCTGTCCCCAGGAAGTGGAGAGGCGGTCTGAGCGAGAGTTGGCGCGTCGGAGCACGCCGGGCAACCCGCGGCGGGGCAGGGTTCTTGCACGGCGTCTTGCGAGCGGAGCGGGTCGGGCGGGGTGAGCCGGTCGACCTCGAACACCAGACGCTCGTACGGCTTGTGGAACAGCTCGCTGTAGCCGGCGGACATCGCGCCGACGGTGTCGCCGTGGTAGGCGCCGCCGAGGACGATCAGCCGGTGCTTGTCGGGCTTGCCTTGGTGGCGCCAGTAGCCGACGGCCATCTTGATGGCGACCTCGACGGCCGTGGCGCCGGCGTCGGTGTAGAAGACGCGCTCGAGCCGCCGGGGCGAGGCTTCGTCGATCCCCAGGCGGTCGTTGACCAAGCCGACCAGTCGGGCGGCGAGTTCGATGCTCGGCGGCGACGCGAGGCCCAGCAGCGTCGTGTGGGCGGCCTTGTCGAGCTGGTCTCGGACGGCTTGGTCGAGGTGCGGGTGCCGGTGGCCGTGGACGTTGCACCACAGCGACGACACGCCGTCGAGGTACCGGTTGCCGTGGGTGTCGATGAGGTCGAAGCCCTCGGCGCGTTCGATGACCAGGGGCGGTTGTTGCCGCCAGCGATGCATGTCGGTGAACGGGTGCCACACGTGGGCGTGGTCGAGCTCGGCCAGGCTGGGCGCGACGCCAGAGTGTCTTCCGAGGGCGGGTTGGGCCGATGGGGAGGACATCATCGTGGCTCAGCCTACCCGTCTCGCGGGCGGGCCCCGGGCGGAGAATCGGCATGAAGCTCTCGGTCGTGATCCCGATCTACAACGAGCAGGCCACCCTGCGCGACATCCTCGAGCGAGTCCGGGCCGCCGACCGCCTGGGCTGGGGCCTGGAGCTGGTGCTCGTGGACGACTGCTCGGCCGACGGCACCCGGGACATCCTCAAGCAGCTCGAGGCCGACCAAGACCTGTCGATCCACTATCACGAGGTCAACCGGGGCAAGGGTGCGGCCTTGCGCACCGGTTTCGAGCACGCCACGGGCGACGTGGTGCTGATCCAGGACGCCGACCTGGAGTACGACCCGCAGGATTTCCACAAGCTGCTGCGACCGATTGATGACGGCAAGGCCGATGTAGTGTTCGGCAGCCGGTTTATCGGGGGCGACAGCCACCGCGTCCTGTATTACTGGCACTCGATGGGCAACCGCTTCCTGACCACGCTGTCCAATATGCTTACGAACCTGAACCTGACGGATATGGAGGTCTGTTACAAGGCCTTCCGCCGGGAGGTGCTGCAGCAGATCGAGCTCAAAGAAGAGCGCTTCGGCTTCGAGCCGGAGGTGACGGCCAAGGCGTCCCGTTTGCGTGATGTCCGCATCTACGAGGTTGGCGTGTCTTACGCCGGCCGGACCTACGACGAGGGCAAGAAGATCGGCTGGAAGGACGGCGTGCGGGCGATCTGGTGCATCCTCAAGTACAACCTCTGGGCCCGTTGACGGGCGCGGAGCTGGCCGATGACCACCCAATTCACCGCGAATCCTTGGTTTTGGCTGTGCCTGCTGGGAGCGCTGGCGGCTTCGTATCCGCGAGCCCGTCGCGCCGCCCGCAAGCGCGCCGCCGGCCCCGATGCGCCCCCCGGCGAGCCGCCGAGCAAGCTCGCAACCTGGCTTGGGACGGTCGCCGCTGGGCTTTGCGCCGCGCTTGCCGTGCTCATCACGCGCAACCCGTGGGCCGGCATGGTGGTGGTGGTCTCCACGCTCGCGGGCTTTGCGGCGATGGTGATTCTGACGCCGGACAACGACCGCTAAACGGTCCGCGATGCCGCGCGGGAGACGCAATTCACACACCTTGTTCAAGGCGGCCCGGGGCGCTCGCCGATAAAGCGTGCGCGTCTCGGCGCGATCGCTGTTGACCAAAAGCGCCGCGAAGACGACACTGAGTACACGCTCCGACCGGTCGACCGAAAGGAAAGCGCTATGGCAAAGAAGAAGGCAACGAAGAAGAAGTCCACCAAGAAGAAGGCCACGAAGAAGAAGTCGACCAAGAAGAAGGCTTCGAAGAAGAAGAAGTCGACCAAGAAGAAGGCTTCCAAGAAGAAGGCTTCGAAGAAGAAGGCCACGAAGAAGAAGTCCAAGAAGAAGAAGTCCACCAAGAAGAAGGCTTCGAAGAAGAAGGCGACCAAGAAGCGTCGCGTCACCAAGAAGAAGAAATAACTTCGATGTGACCCCGGCCGGCGCCTACGCGTCGGCCTCCCCGGGCGACGGGCCGCTCCGAACTGGCCCCGAAGCCCGGCCCCTTCACCGGATTGGAGCGAAGCGGGACGCCCATGTGGGCGTCCCGCTTATCATTTGTATCTCAAGCCCCTGCGGATTATTGGTTTATGGCTTGCCCGTCGCCGCGATGAACGCGTCCGCCGCCGCCCGATCGAAGTCCACTCCCTCGAAAACCGCCCGCATTCCGCCGAACCGGCGGCGCTGTCTGTCCCGCGTCGCAGGGTCGGCGCATAGCCCGTGCAGGGCCTCGGCGACCGGGCGCGGGTCGCCGAAGTGCGGGGCGAACTCGGGGATCGCGCGCTCGCCGTCTTGCCAGAGCCCGATGAGGTTCGGCAGGGTGAACGTGCGTGTTGCGATGATCCAGCGGCCCAGCAGCTCCCACTGCCACCGGCTGTGGTTGTAGATCGCGGCGCAGGGCGTGTCGTCCGCCACCGCTTGTAGCGTCGCCGTGCCCGAGGTGATCAGCGCCGCCTCGGCGGCCCGCAGCGCCGCGCGCGTGCGCCCCACGACCACCGCCGCCGCGCCGCCAGGCCCGAGCGCAGCGCCTTCGCCTTCCATCCACGACCGCATCCGCACGGCGTCGGCGTCGGTCCGGGCCGCGAGCACCGCGTCGATTTCAACACCCCGGCGCCGCACCTCGGCCAGCGCCCGCAGCATCGTGGGCAGGTTCCGCTGGATCTCCGCCTTGCGCGAGCCCGGCAGGATCGCCAGCGGCAGCCCGGGACCCCGGAAGAGGTCTTGTGCAGAAGACGGGTCGGGCGTGTTCTCCGACCCTGCAATTGCCGACGGGTCTCCGCCACGATCTCCAGCGGGGTTCCCGGGGGGGGCGGGCGAGAACATCGGGTGGCCCACAAACACGCCCGGCACGCGGTGTTCCTCTAGCCAGTCGGGCTCGAACGGGAGCAGGCACAGCACTTGGTCGGTGAGCCGCCGCAGCTTGTGCACCCGCCAGGACGCCCAACCCCAGACCTGCGGCAGCACCAGGTGCACGACCTTGGACTCGGAGCAGTGCTTGCGCACCGCGGCGCAGACCGACCAGTTCGCCGCGGGGCTGTCGACCGGCACGAGGCAGTCGATCGGGTGGTCCTTGAGCCACCGCCGAAGCCGCTTGAGCCGCGCCAGGTGTTGCGGCACCTGCGCGAGCACGTCGAGCGCCACCCCGGCGTGCTCGAGCGTGTGCTCGACGATCTCGGCGCCGGCCGCCTCGCACGCGGGGCCGCCCCAGGCGAAGAACGGCCGGTTCGGCTCTCGCCGTCGGAGCTCTGCGATTAGCCGCGCCGCCAGCTCGTCTCCGCTGGGCTCAAACGCCGTGAACAAGATGGGCCGCGGGGCCGCCATGGCGGGAAAGGGTACCCGTCATCATCTCAGCCACCTCTTCATGAGGATGACGCGACCGCGCAGCGGAGGCTCGATCGACAAGGGCGCAGGCGGTTCACCGCGGTTATCCACAATATTGAGATTGGGTCGCAACAACGTTGACGCGAGGGCGGGCCATCCCTACGCTGTCGCGTTCATTGAGAACAATTCTCAATAACTCGCGGGGCATTGGTGAGCGGCGGAGCCAGGCGTGGCACCCGGTCCTGCCGTTCGTGGGCATCGGAGCCAGACGTGGCCACGGCCGCGGGTCGAGTCTCGTAGACCGCTCGCGCAAAGCCTCCGCTCGGCGTGGACCTCGGACTGATTAGGGAGTTGGGCATGGCGCTTTGGAAGATGAGAGTTGCCGCGGCGGCGATGGCCGCTGCGTCGGGTACGGCTTGGAGCACGGCGTCGGGCGTTCAGATCCAGCTCAACGAGCCCGACTTCGACCGCTGGATGTACCCGTTCAACCTCACGCCCGGGGCGCGCGGGAGGGCCCCCACCTTCGGCGCCATCGGCGCTGGCGCTTTTGACGAGCGGGACGGCCAG
>JBCCXV010000229.1:0-4664 GCA_039191195.1 Planctomycetota bacterium | reverse complement strand
CTGGAAGCCGCTCATGTCGAGGGTCCGGGCCGGTGGTGGCGTGCAGGCCGCGGCCGGGCGCGCGGGGCGTCCGGCGGATCAGGGCTCCCCGGTCTAGGGGTTATCGACCATCCCGGAACTCGAGTTCACCGCCTCGAACAGCCCGCGGAACACCTCCCCGGATGGCCCCCGGATGGCCCCCGGATGGCCCCCGGATGGCCCCCGGATGGCCCCCGGATGGCCCCCGGATGGCCCCCGGATGGCGCCCGGAAGGCCCTCAGAAGCCCCCGGGAACGCCCTGGTTTTCGGCGGGGAACGGGGCGGGTGAGATAGACTTGCGGGCCCGGAGCCTGCTGCGCCATGCCCCCTGCCATCGAAGCCCCGTTCCGGTTGGAGGTCCGCCCCAAGACGCCCTTGCGCGCCGCCGCGTGGAAGGCGGGGAGGCCGCTGATGGAGCACGCGCTACGCTTCCCGGCGTTGAACGCGCTGTACGCGCTGACCGAGCAGTTGGCGCGTGAGGGCGACGAGCGTCCTTGGGTCGAGCGGGCCATCGACGCCTTCGGGGTGACGATTCATATCGACGGCGACCGGCTCGCGCGGGTCCCGAAAGAGGGCCCGCTGGTCGTGGTGGCCAACCACCCGTTCGGCGGCATCGAGGGGCTGATCCTGCTGGCCCTGCTTAAGCGGGTCCGGCCCGACGCGAAGCTGCTGGCCAACCACGTCCTGCGCATGGTGCCGGACCTGCGGGAGTCGTTCTTCTTTGTCGACCCGTTCGGCGGAGAGGGGTGCGAGAAGCGGAACCTGGCTTCGATGCGCAACGCCATGCAGTGGGTCAAGCAGGGCCACTGCCTGGGGGTGTTCCCGTCGGGCGAGGTGTCTCACCTGACGCTGCGTCGTCGGCGGGTGGAAGACCCGGCGTGGAACCCGTCGGTCGGGCGCATCGTGCAGCGGACGGGCGCCGAGGTAAGCACGATCTTCTTCGACGGGCGCAACGGCAACGCGTTCCAGCTCGCCGGCCTGATCCAGGCCCGGTTGCGCACGCTGATGCTGCCGGGCGAGCTGCTCAAGCGTCGCGGGCGCACGGTGCGGGTGCAGATCGGCGAGGCGATCGCGCCCAAGCGGATGCGGCGCCTGGACGACGCGAAGCGCCTGACCGACTACCTGCGGGTGCGGACGTACCTGCTTCGGCCGAGCCACGACGCGCCGCCGGCGGCGTTGCCGATCGACCGCGAGCCGACGATCGACCCGATCGATCCGGAGCAGCTGACGGCCGAGATGGACGCGTTGCCGGCCCGGCAGTTGCTGGTCGACGCCGGCGATCACGTGGTTTACCGGCTGCACCCGGCGCAGGCGCCGGGCGTGATCCGGGAGATCGGGCGGCTGCGCGAGGTGGCCTTCCGTATGGTGGGCGAGGGGACCGGGCGGCCGCTGGACCTAGACAAGTTCGACGACTACTACCAGCAGTTGGTGCTGTGGAAGCGCGGCTCGAAGGAGGTCGTCGGCGGGTACCGGATGGCCCGGAGCGACGTGGTGGTGCACCGGCGGGGCGTAGACGGGCTGTACACGCACACGCTGTTCGACTTCGACCGTCGGCTGGTGAAGCAGATCGGTCCGGCGTTGGAGCTTGGGCGCGCGTTTGTGCACCCGAACCACCAGAAGAGCTTCCTGCCCTTGCTGATGCTGTGGCAGGGCATCGGGACGTATGCGGCGCGGCACCCGCGGTACCACAGCGTGTTCGGGCCGGTGAGCATCAGCGCCGAGTACAGCTCGATGTCGCGGTACTTGTTGTGGGCGTTCTTGAAGATGCACAAGTTCTTGCCGCGTACGGCGAAGCTGCTGCGGGCGCGCAACCCGGTTCGTGCCGTGCGCCCGGGCGGCTGGAACCGCCGGCAGTTCAGCTCGGCCGTGGACGACGTAGAAGAGGTGAACGCGCTGGTGCGCGAGCTCGAGTCGGACGGCAAGCCGATGCCGGTGCTGCTGCGTCAGTACCTGAAGCTCAACGGCAAGCTGCTGGGGTTCAACGTCGACCCGGACTTTGGGAACGTGGTCGACGGCCTGATCTGGATCGACCTGCGTCGGGCCGATTCGCGCATCCTGCGCAAGTACCTGGGCGTCGAGGGCCTGGCGCGGCACCGCAAGTGGTGGGGTCAAGAGTCATGAGCACGCCCGGGAACGCCGACGACGAGGTCCACGTGGGCCGGTTTTCCGTGGATGCGCTGCTGAAGCTGCACGGCTTTCAAGGCGGGTATCTGGAGATGCTGGTGGACGGGACGCCGGCCGAGCGGGCGTGCGAGATGCCCGCGGGCTTTGGCAGCCACGCCGTCTGGCAGGTGGGTCACATCGCGGTGGCCGGCGCCGCCCCCCGCGCGATGCTGACGGGCGAGCCGCCGGCGCTGCCGGAGGGCTATGGCGATCTGTTCGGCCGGGACTCGCAGCCCAAGGCCGACGCGGGGTTGTACCCGTCGCTGGGCGCGGTGTTCGAGGCCGCCGCCGAGGCCCGGGACGGCTCGGCCACGGCGCTGGTGCACGCGACGCCGGAAGTGCTGGCCCGGCCGAACCCGCGTACGGCGTTCGTCGAGCGCGGGCTGCCGACGCTGGGCGACATGATCGGCTTCATGATGACCACGCACGAGGGCATGCACCTGGGCCAGCTCGCGGCGTGGCGGCGGGCGATCGGTCTGGATCGGGTGATCTGACCCGAAGGCGAGCGAGGGGCCCTTCGTGGGCGTCAACGCCGGCGGCGACCCACGCACACTCCCAAGAATCCAAGAGCGACTGCCGAGGCCGGTTCGGGCACGGCCGTGGGCAGGGTCTGCCAGCCGATGTCGCGCAGGGTCGCGAGGGTGGTGTCGCTCACGTGCAGCGAGCCGTTGATGATGGGGCTCATGAGCTCTTGGCCGAAGAGGCGGCCCTGGGCATCGGTGAGCAGCGAGTCTTCGGGCCAGTGGGCGTCTCCGCCGTTGTCGCCAAGACCGACGGGGACGAAGGTCGCGGTGGGGTCGTATTCGTCTTGGAAGGTCGCGATGCCCTGTGGGCCGAGGTACCGGCCGGAGCCGCGGGTGTAGTAGCCGTTGAGCCCCCACCACTGGGGGTCGAAGCCGAGGATGTGGCCGAGTTCGTGTCGGATGACGGGCTCGAGCCAGTCGCGGTCGACGAGGAAGTCGATGTCGGTGCTGTCGATGGTCATGAACCCGTTGGTCGGGATGCGCTGGCCGGTGTCGAGGGTGAGCGGTCCGCCGCCGGCGGCGAAGGCGACGACGCCCAGCGGGTCACCGGCTTCGAAGTTGATGCTGACGTTGAACAGGATTGGCGCGTCGCCGGTCTCGTAGCCGTTGTAGCCGGTGATGTGCTGTTCCCAGAAGGCGATGGCCTGGTCGCCGGCGTCGAGCACGACCTGGGGGGTGTCCTCCGGGTAGTTCATGAAGAACAGCACCGGCGGGAAGCCCTCGAACTGGGCATGGGCCATGCCGGCGGGCGCTAAGGCGGCGACGGCAAGGAGCGCCGCGGCGACGAGCTGCGCGGAGCGCGCGCGTCGCGGCGGTGGAGATTCGAGTTGCGGGAGGGGCGCAGGCACCCCACAAGCATGTCCCGTGATGGTCTTGGGGCCAAGACATCTCACACGCTTCTAGCGCGGGGGGGCGTCCTGGGCAAGCTGGGGCCTGCCAGGCGGGCGCGGGGCAGGCCTGCGCTGGTCCGAGAAGGGTTGTCGGGCTCAGGCTCGCCGGCGTCGGACCCGCAGCGCCGCGGCGCCGGCGAGCGCGAACAGGCCGGCGGTGGCGGGCTCGGGCACGCTGACCACCGTGACCGTAGAGAACATGTCGATCGCATCGACGTCGAGACGACTGCCGGCAGGCACGCTGAAGACGGCGAGTGTGCGCGTAGCCCCGGAGGCGACCAGCACGTCACCGGGAACAGAGGCGGCGACGCCCGTGAGCGTCGTGCTGTTCTCGTTGACGAAGTTCACCCAAGGCAAGCCTGTGGACGCGGCCTCACTGATCGAGACGGCGCCAACGAAAAAGGTGTCGGCGATCGTCGCGTCAAAAGGAGGCCCGTTGACGACGGGTAAGTTCGGAGTCGGCTAGACGCTCAGCAGACCCGTGAAGAAGTCGCCCGTGAACGTCAGGTCGAACCCGATGACGTCGAAACCCGGGGTGGCGTTGGTGAATCGAAACTCGTAGACGTCTGCCTGCGTGGCCTGACCGGTGGCAAGATCGAAGATCGTCACATCTTCTTGCACGCGCACAAACTCCTCGTCGAAGCGGTAGAAGATGCCCAAATTGAAAATCGGGACCTCCTCTTGGGCGAGGGACGGCACGGACAACAGAAAGCCCCCGACTAGGAGCGCTCGAAAAAGACTCGGATGCGACACGGCTTTGGACTCCCGGGTATCCGCAGGTGGCGCGCCTCCGTACCTCCGGCGCACAGCCGTCCCGCGCGCGTAGAGGTTATCACAGCGGCTCCCCGAGCCAAATACGGACGATGCCTCGTTCTGACCTGAAGGCTTGCGACGATGAGCCGGGTGGTCCGGCGGCGCGTCGGGGCTAGGCCTTGGGCCGGCGTGGGGATGCGTGCGGGGTGGGGCTAGCGCCGTCGACGTCGGGCGAGCGCCGCGGCGCCGGCGAGCGCGAGCAGGCCGGCGGTGGCGGGCTCGGGCAGCGCGGCGACCGAGGCCGGGCTGAACGCCG
>JBCCXV010000228.1:0-4666 GCA_039191195.1 Planctomycetota bacterium | reverse complement strand
GGGGGCCGAGGAGGGCGGCTCGTTTTGGCCGGCGTCGTCGGGTGCGGGTTTGTCGGTCGAACAGCCCGAGGCGCCGAGCAGCGCGCCGACGGCCAAGCCGGCGAGGGCGAGGCATAGCCGTCGAAACCGCCCGGACGCTCGAGGGGTTCGGCGTGTGGTCATGCCCGGCGGCGCCGCATCGCCAAGAGCGCGGGCAGGCCGAGCAGGGCGGCCGAGGCGGGCTCGGGCACGCTGGCCACGGCCGGGGACCCGGCGCCGAAGTTCTGGGCGAGGATGTCGAAGTCGAGCAGCGCGACCACGCCGTCGCCGTTGGCGTCGCCCACGCTCCGGCCGCCGATGGTGTTGTAGTTCTGGGCGAGGATGTCGAAGTCGAGCAAGTCGACCACGCCGTCGCTGTTGAAATCGGCCGGGTTGATCGGGATGGTGGACAGCGAGCCAAATGGGTTGAAGGACACGTCGTCGAGATAGATGACCGCGTCGCCCTCGCCGAAAAACTGGATGCTGTCGAGGGTGATGGTCTGGCCTTCGACGGTCCCGTCGCCGTTCACCCAGCCCTCCCAGGCCGAGTTGTCGGAGAGGTCCCACTCGTAGAGGTTCCATTCGCCGTCGGCGACGACGTTCTTGGCCAAGCCGCGTTCGGCGGTGCCGTCGATATCGTCGATGGCCAGGCGGACGGACAGGCCGGGGTCCGTGGTCTTGAGCCAGAAGCCGACAAAACCTTGCGCCAAGAGCTCGAGGTTGCCGCCAGGCGATGAGCCGCCGGCGAGGTGTCGCAGCAGCCAGCCGTTGTTGTCCCCGTCGATGGTGATCTTCTGCGAGTCGCCGAAGCTGCCGAGGTTCTCGGTGGTGTCGATTTCGGCGGTGGCGCTGTTGATGCCGAAGTTGCTGCCGGAGGCCGTCGGCGAGCTGGAGAAGTAGCCTTCGCCGTCGTCGAAGTCGGTCACGGCCATGCCGAGCAGCCCGTCGTTATCGCGGGCGACGAGCTCGGCGTTGAACTGCTGGACGTCTTGCCCGATGGAGGTGAGCGTCGAGCCGCTGTAGATCGAGCCGTAGCTGAAGATCGTGTAGCCGTTGGCCCCGAGCGCCTGGGACGTGATTAGCTGGTCGAGGGTCTGCCCGGGGTTGCCGCCGTGCAGGTAGCTGCCGAGGCCGGCCGAGATGTCGGCGGCGTCGGCCCGGTCGCGGTACAGCAGCAGGTTCTGCCGGAACAGCGCGTCGTTGGTCGTGTAGATCATGGGGTGGGCGATGTCGAGGTCGCCGTCGTCCACCCACCGTCCGGCGTCTTGCCGGTAGTCGTTGTTGCCGATGTTGAAGTCGCGCCAGACCGCGGCGGTGGTCTTCAGGTTCGGGTCGGCGGCCTTCACGGCCGCGTCGATCGCTTGGACTGTCAGGGTGATCTGGTCGGAGACCCACTGTTTGTACGAGGCCGTGCCGCCGGACGTGAAGGTGATGCCGGTGTCGGCCTCGTAGCGGGCGCGGGTGTCGGGGTCGGTCGGGAACGTGATGGGTGAGTTGAAGGTGTTTTCGATGAGCCGGATGTAGTCCATGTGGACGCCGGCGACGCCGTAGCGGCTGGCGATGTCGCCGGCGACGTTCGCCAAGTGGGCCCGCGCGTCGGGGTGCGTGGGGTTGATGCCCAGGTAGCTGCCGGTGTTGGGCTCGTCGTTGCCGTTGAAGTCTTTGAGCCGCCACTCGGGGTGGAGGTTGTAGACGTGGTTCGGGTCGCTGGGCGGATCGTTGGGGGCGACGGTGTCCCGCCAGAACGGGATGGTGTTCATCCAGGCGTGGAGCTTGACGCCGTTGGCGTCGGCCCGTGTTACGGCGGCTTCGAGCGGGTCGAAGCCGGGGCCGTTGGGCCCGTAGGTCGCTTCCCAGCTCTCGAAGTTCGAGTCGTACCGTGCGTCGCCCTGGCCGCGCACCTGCCAATAGATGTCGGTGAAGCCGGCGGCGGCGGCCCGGTCGATCACTTGGTTGATCGACGTCAGGCTGTTGTACTCAAAGCGCGAGATCCAAACGGCGCGGTGGTCTTGGAAGTCGGTGGTCTGCGCCAGCGCCGCCGGGGCGGCGACGGTGCTGAGGGCAAGACCGGCAAGCAAGCAGCGGGGGGTGTGATGCACGGCGGGGTTCCGTGGGGGGACGTGGCCAGGGGGGAGGGCCGGGTATGAAAACCGCGGACCCGCGGTCAGGCGGGCCCGCGGAGGGAGGGTCGTAGCGGGGCATCGCGTCGCGGCTTCACGCCGAACGGATCGCCCGTGATGTCAGGCCCGACGCCGACGCAGCGCGGCGAGGCCGCCCAGGGCCAGCAGGCCGAGCGAGGCCGGTTCGGGCACGGCCGCGGGGCTGCTCTGGCCAAACTGTTGGGCCAGCAGGTCGAAGTCCAGCAGGTTCACGATGCCGTCGTCGTTGGCGTCGCCCGTCGGCGGGGTGCCTGCGCCGCCGAAGTTCTGGGCCAGGATGTCGAAGTCGAGCAGGTCGACCACGCCGTCCTGGTTGAAGTCGGCTTCGAGGAAGGACACGTCGGGCACGAGGTCGACGAGTGGGGTCGTGGGGTCGAAGTGCACGTAAGCGATCTCGACCAAGCCCAGTTCGTCGTTCTCGGGGCCGAAGTTGTAGAGCACGATCGAGTCGAGCGTGATAGGCCCGGGCTCGAGCACGCCGTCGGAGGTGCCGAAGCCGACGTTGAACAAGGTCGGGTCGCTGATGTCGAACTCGACGAGCTGGAAGGTGCCGTCGCCGACGACCGGGACGAGGTCGGAGACCTCCAGGCCGCCGGCCGAGTCGTCCACCCACAGGCCGACCTGAAGGTCGAGGGCGGCGACTTCGGTTGAGTCGTACTTGACGTAGAAGCCGAAGTAGCCCTGGCTCGAGTCGGTGGTGATCAGGTTGCCGGCCTGGGGCACGCCGGCGAGCGCGGGCAGGCGTTCGGTCCAGCTGGTCACGGCGCCGAGGGCCACGCCGCCAGAGCTGGCCGCGTCGTTGGCCACGGTGACCTCGTAGATGTACGTCGGGTCGTCGAGGCCGTCGCCGCTGGGGTCGTTGCCGGCCGGGGTGAACGGCCAGGGGTCCACGGAGATCGCCGTGTCGCCGATTGCGGGGGCCGGCGGCGGGTCGGCGGTGTCTTGCGAGCCGCCGGAGCTGCCCGAGCCGCCGATGCTGAAGGTGAACTGCCCAAAGGTGGGCTCGTAGACATCCGGGTCGCCCGCGCTGGGCTGGGCGAAGTCTTCGAGTACGGTGACCTGCGCGTGGGCGGCGCCCGAGAACGCGGCGACGGCTAGGCCGGCTGAAAGGAGCGACAGGGTGCGGTAACGCGGGTTCATGAAGCAGTTCCTCCTTGTGCGACGGGGCTCGTCGCGGGGTTTGGGGCGGGCCGTGGGTGATCCGGCCCGGGGGCTGCGTCGAGCGACGCACGGGTTGAAGCAGGCTGACTTATATAATCTACCCCGCGGCGTAAACAGGGTCAACGCTTTCTGGCCCGCGTCGGGCGCAAATTGGGGGCTCAGACGTCGAGAAGAGATTGAATCTGCCTGTTTGCAGGGCACTCGGGCGTGCGCTGCCAGCAGAGGCTGTCTTCTAGTAGAAAGCGAAGCACCTGTTCAGGCCCTGCGGCGACGTCTAGGGGCCGTCAGCACGGCGAGTATGGCCGCCGAGGCGGGCTCGGGTACTGGCTCGAAGAGGATGGCCGAGGCCCGCATCGAGACGAACGTGTTGCCGCCGGTCGGCTGCTGCGTGAGGGTGTAGGTGGTGTTTTCTTCGAGGAAGGCCGTGCCGAGCAACACCCACTCCCCGCCCGCGAACAGCCCCGCCCCGCCGGGGTCTTGGAAGCCGCCGGCCGCGTTCTGATCGATGAGCACCGAGAGAACGTCGTTCGCGCCGTCGTTTAGCACGTAGCTGGTGTCGCCGCCGGAAACGCTGCTGGTGATGGGCCAGGTGGCGTAGATGGCGTACTCCGCCGAGCCGCCCGCGACCAGGCCGTTGGACACGTCGCCGTCGTCGTTAAGCGGCTGGCCAAAGGGGATGATGCTGTTCGCGCCGTCGACGGCGGGGGTGTAGGTGTAGAGATAGGTGTCAGGCTCGTTGACGCCGTTGCCGCCGAAGATGCTGTCACCGCCGGTGGTGCCCACGGCCGGGCTGGCCGAGCTCTGCGTGGCGGTGGTGGTGTCGCCGCCGAACGCGAAATTGGGGTTGAGGGTTAGGACGCCGTCGTCGAGGCCGTCGGTGTCGATCTCCAGCACATAGGCGGCGTGCGACGTGCCGGTGAAGGCGGCAGAAGCGACAAGCGTGGCGGCGCAAATGCGGTTGGTCTTCATGGGTTATTTCCTTTCTCTCTAAGCGGATGCAAGCGCGAAGGGGTGTGCTTTGGGCAAGAAAAAGCCCCGGGGCGGATGCCCGGGGCCTGGTGCAAGCGGTGAGATGTCGATCGCTAGTCGGCGGGCCGCCGAGGGTGCGATCAGGCGCGGCGACGGCGGGCGGCCAGCGCGGCGCCGCCGAGGGCCAGCAGACCCATCGAAGCGGGTTCGGGCACGGGCTCAAAGAGCACGCCCGAGGCGCGGGTCGAAACGAAGGTCGGCGTGGCCGACTGGGTCAGGGTGTAGGTCTCGTTGGCGTCGAGCACGGCGGTTCCCAGCAGCAGCCACTCGCCGCCGGCGAAGGTACCCGCGCCGCCGGG
>JBCCXV010000227.1:0-4669 GCA_039191195.1 Planctomycetota bacterium | reverse complement strand
GGCGCGCTCGTGTTGCGAAGCCGATACGCCCACGGCGCTCGGCGCGGTTTGGATCATCACGGCGTTCGACCCGCCGAAGCCGAGCGAGCACGAGGCGAGGTGTCGCGTGGGGGTCTCGGCGGCAAGGCCGGCGCCGATGACAAGGTCGACGGGTTCGCCGACGTCTTGGGCGGCGACGTTGGCCGTCGCAGGGAGGGTGCCTTCGGCGAGGCAGGCCCAAGCGAGTCCGGCTTCGAGGGCGCCGGCGGCGCCGAGCGTATGGCCGACCCGGCTTTTGAGTGCGGTGACGGGCGGCGCGTCGGCGTCGAACACGGCGCGGACGGCTTGGGCCTCGGCGGCGTCGTTGTCGCGCGTGCCGGTGGCGTGGGCGACCACGAGGTCGATGTCGGCCGGCGCCAGCGCGGCGTCTTGGAGCGCGTCGCGCAAGACGGCCGCGGCGCCGACGCCGTCGGGATGCGGCTTGGTGAGGTGAAACGCGTCGGACGACTCGCCCATGCCCGTGACGAGCGAGCGCGGGACGTGGCCGCGCGCGGCGGCGTCGGCGGAGCGCTCGAGCACGAACACGGCGTAGCCCTCGGACACCTGCATGCCCTGGCGGTCTTCGGCGAAGGGCCGGAGGCGATCGAGCGAAACCACCCGCAGCGCGTGGAAGCCGGCGACGGTGTATTCGCTGACCGGGTCGTACCCGCCGCAGAGGACCAGGTCGACGAGCCCGGCCTCGAGCCAAGTGCGCGCGTGAGCGACCGACGACAGGGCCGAGGCGCAGGCCGACGAACACGTGACCCTCGGGCCTCCGACGGGCAGGCTTTGGAGCGCGTGGGCGAGGACGTGCCCGCCCTGGAACCAGCCGAAGGTGGAAGCGGGCTCGCCGCGGAGCCAGGCGCCGGCGGCGTTCATGCCGTGCAGGCTGGTGCCGAGCACGGCGCCGATGCGCTCGGGCGGGTACGGGGGCGCGTCGGTGGCGACGCCTGCGTCGTGGAGCGCTTCGGCGGCGGCTTGGGCGAGTCCGCGTGCGGCGCGTTCGTGGACGCGTGGTTGGCCGAGTTCGGCGCACTCCCCGCCGCGCAAGCCTTCTTCGGCGACCTCGCCGGCCTGCTCCATCGCCCGATAGGGACCAAGGCCGACGGCGTCGTCGGCGATCGCCCGGACCTGCTTGTCCACGCCGGCCCCGAGGGGGCTGATGCAGCCAAAGCCGGTGATGGCGGACGGGTTCGCCGGAAGGGGATCGGTCATCGCGGGTTCAGGCCGTCGCATCGTCTAAAGAGGGGACGAACGCGACGTGCAGTGTATGCCACTGGGTGGGGTTCTCCCTAATGACGGCGGCGAAGAAGCCGGCGAGTTCGTGGCGCACCCGGTCGTCGAAGTCGCGGGGCTCGGCGTGATTCGGGTCGATGGCGGGCGCGATGCGGAGCCGGGTCCGGCCGTCGGGCTCGACGACGCTGGCGATGGGGAGGACGGGGGCGCCGGAGAGCCTCGCGAGCTTGGCGGGGCCGTCGGGGAGCGCGACTTGGCCGTGCAGGAAGGGCGTGGGGGCTCCGCGCTGGCCGGGCATGCAGCGGTCGGCCTGGATGAGCACGGCGGCGCCGCGAGCCAGGGCGTCGCGCATGTCGATCCAGGCGTCGAGGCCGCGCTCGACGCGGACCTCGGTGAGGCCAAGCCGTTGGTGCAGTCGGTGGCGCATCGCCTCGAAGCCGTGGTGGGCGTCGCCTTGGAACAGGACCAAGACCTCGTCGATGCGATCGGCGACGGCGGCGGCGCCGACCTCGAAGCTCCCGCAGTGGCAGGTGGCGATGATCAGCCCCCTGCCGGCGTGCTGGGCCTGCTCGAAATGCGCTTGCCCTTCGATCGTAGAGACCTTCGCCAGGATGGCCTGTTTCGACAGGCGCTGGGCGATGGCGACGTCGGCGACAAAGCGCAGGAACTCGCGCAGGACGCCACGGCCGTAGGCCGAGCGCTGGCGTGGCGTGGCTTGCGTGCCGAGCAGGCCTTGGGCGTTGGCGTGGCAGCGGCGCCGGAGGTTGGGCGAAGCGCACCAGGCGATCCAGGCAAGCGGTGCTTTGGAACGCAAGAGTGCGTGCGGGCAACGGTTCACCGCGGCGAACATCCAACGCAAGGCGAGGCGTTGCAGCATCACAGCCGGGCGCCGTTAACGCGCCTCCGCGTCGCCGGGTTGGCCGGCGGGGTAGACGACGCGCACGCCTGTGGGTGCGCTTAGGGCGAGGTCGTCGCCGGTGACCTCGGCGCCGATCTCGATGTCGGCGAGCGTCATCACGGTTTGATCGCCGGCCGGGTCGACCAGTGCGGCTCCGGTCACAACGCCACGGGCCCGATCGAACATGATCTCGAGAGAAACGAGGTGGTCGCGCATATCGCCGTGGGCTTCGAGGGTGGCGGTGGCCTGGTTGCCATCGCTTTCGGCGAGCTCTCGAAGGCGGAAGCCCTCGGCGAGTTGTTGGAGGTCGGGCCGTGCGGCCGTGATCGGCAGGGTTTGCGGCATGGCCGGGTAGACCTCGAGCACGCGGTCCTGGACGTAGAGGATCTCCATGCGGCCGGGGCCGATGCGCATCTCGAGGGGCGCGGGTTCGTCGAGGGCGAGCTTGGCGACGTCGCCGGCGGACCAGAGCCGTCCGCGGCTGCGCACGGGCTCGGCGAGCAGCGGGCTGTGGCGTTCCTGCTCGAAACGGGCGCGGACGGTCTGGGGTTGCGGAGCGTCGTCGAGCCACCGCTGCAGCTGCGCCCAGCGGTCGGCTTCGCTCGTGTCGGGTTCGGCGGCGGTGGCGGCGGCCGCCAAGAGACAAGCGAGCGCGCCGAGGGCCAGACGGGAACACGGTTGGGCTTGGCGGGGTCGGCGGTGAAGACTCATGCGCGGCTGGCCTCTTCTTGCAGGGCGCCGGTGAGGTGCAGGCTGCCGCGTGCGACCTTGGCGCCGTCGACGAGGGCGGACACCTCGAACCGGGTCAGCGGCCCGGCAGACTCGCGGCTGGCCGTGACGAGCCGCACCTCGGTGGGAGGCAGGACCGGGCGGACTAAGCGCACGTCGACCGCGGCGAGGCCGACCTGGCCGGGGGTGTCCTGGTCGGCGAAGTGCACGAGCCCGCTGAACTGGGCCAGGGCTTCGATGAGCAAGACGCCGGGCAGGACGGGGCGCGTCGGGAAATGGTCTCGAAAGAAGGCTTCTTCGCCGGTGAGCACCCAGGCGCCGCGGCCGCGGGTGGCGCCGTCGGGGTCGACGTGGCGCTCGTCGACGCGGGTCACAAAGCGGAATCCTGCGCCGTGGGGCAGGACGGCGGGGTCGATGTCGGGTTGTCCCGGGGGCTCGGGCGGGCTCACGGATCGACTCTACCGGTGGGTGTAACGGGCGTCCACGGGGTGCGTCCTGCCGGCGGTTGGGCGCGGCGCCGTCGCCCTGGCTTGAGCAAAGTGCGCGGCCGTGGCCGATGGTTTGGGGTACGATCCGGGTTCGGGGTGTGTCTTTCGTCTACTCGCGGATTCGGAGATCATCATGTTGCGCAAGCTGTCGCTAGTGTTGTTGGTGGGTCTGTTTGTGGCGCCGATGGCGGCATGCGGGAACCGGCAGGGCAACCTGCTGCAGGAGCCGGCGCCGATCCAGATCGCGGGCCTGGACAAGACCGAGGTGGGCAAGGCGGTGATGCGTGCGGTGCCCCGGCGTGGCTGGGTTTTCTTGGATAAGACCGGCGAACGCATCCGCGCCGAGTACGTGCACGCCAAGGGTCACGCCGCCACGATCGCGATCGATTATTCGGGCGACGCGATCCTCATCCTCTACGAAGACAGCGTCGATCTCGACTATGGCACGAACGAAGCCGGCGAGACGACCATCCATCGCACGTACAACAGCTGGGTGAACTACAAGCGGCGCGACATCGCGCAGGAGATCGGTCAGCTGCGCGCCGAAAGCCTGTGACGCATTTAAGACGCGGGGTCCTCTGGCTTGCGCCCGAGGTACTCGCGGAAGATGCCGAAGGTCTTGGACACGCGCACGTCTTCGAAGCCGGCGTCGCGCAACGCCTGGAGGATGGCCTCGGTGTCGATGCAGGTCTGGATGGTGTCCCAGTAGTAGCGCCAAAGCTTGGCGACGCCGGGCTTTTCGCCGGCGAGCCGCGCGATGGCGGGCACGAGGTAGCGCACGTAACCCTTGACGATTTGGCGGGTGAGCCAGAAGCGGGGCTGGGCGATCTCCATGAGGCAGACGCGCCCGCCGGGCTTGAGGACGCGGAGGTATTCGCCGAAGGCCTGTTCGAGGCTGCCGAGGTGGCGCAGGGCGTAGCCCATGGTGAGCGCGTCGAAGCGGTTGTCTTCGAGGGGGATGTCTTCGGCGTAGCCCTCGAGCGTTTGGATGTCGACCTTGGCGCGGGCCTCGGCGAGCATGCCGGGCGAGGGGTCGAGGCCGACGAGTTCGCCCTGGGGCCCGATGAGCTTGAGGGCTTCGGCGGCGACGAGGCCGGTGCCGATGGCGACGTCGAGCACCGATTCGCCGGGCTTGAGGCCGAGTCTTTGGAGGACGCGCCTGCGGTACCAGGCGCCGGAACCCATGCCGGTGAGCCATTCGGCGCGGTCGTAGCCGGCGGCGCCCTGGTCGAACATGGCGCGGGTGTGGTCTCGGCGCTCGGCCTCGCTGGCGTAGTAGCGCTTAAGCGAGGCGTTGGCG
>JBCCXV010000226.1:0-4692 GCA_039191195.1 Planctomycetota bacterium | reverse complement strand
CGGTTTCGAGTTCCGGCGTCGACGCGGCGGCCGCGCCGGGGTGAGTGGGGGCTGCTACGGTTCGGCCGAGATGGGCGAGACCGGCGACAACGCGCACGGCCTGACGCTGACGTTCCTGGGATCGGGGACGTCGGCGGGGGTCCCGATGATCGGCTGCGGGTGCAAGGGGTGTCGTTCGGACGACCCGCGGGACAAGCGCGGACGGCCGTCGGCGCTGGTGCGTTGGCCCGATGGGTCGATCCCGGCGACGGAGCCGAACCGCCGGGCGTTTAGGTTCAACCGCGAGCAGGCGGGGGCCCGTCAGGTGCTGATCGACTCGGGTCCGGACATGCGCGAGCAGGCGATGCGGCACGGGCTGAGCCGTCTGGACGCGGTGATGTACACCCACGCGCACGCCGACCACGTGATGGGGACCGACGACCTGCGGCGGTTCAACGCGGCGATGGAGGCCCCGCTGGACGTGTACGGCGAGCCGTCGACGTTGGAGACGTTGCGGCACATGTTCCGGTACATCTTCGAGCCGGAGCGGAACCCGAACAAGACGTTCATCGCGCGGCTGATTGCGCACACGATGGCGCCCGGCGAGCCGTTGGAGCTATTCGGCGCGACGTGGACGCCGGTGCGGCTGATGCACGGCCGGTTGCCGATTGTGGGGTTGCGGGTGGACTTTGGCGGGGCGTCGATCGCGTATTGCACGGACGTTTCGACGGTGCCGCCGGAGTCGTGGGCGCCGCTGTCGGGTTTGGATGTGGTGGTGCTGGACGGTCTGCGTTTCCGCCATCACCCGACGCACATGACGGTGGACCGGGCTTGCGAGGTGGCGGCGGAGCTGGGCGCCCGGCGGGCCTACCTGACGCACATCTCGCACGACATCGTGCACGCCGACGTCGAGCCGACCCTGCCCGAGGGGGTTCGGCTGGCGTACGACGGGCTGACGGTGGACGCCGGGACGCTGGCGGAGTGGGACGTGGTCAGCCGTCCGGTCGCGGTGTGCGAGACGGGCCTGGACGGGGCGCCGGTGGATTTGCCGGACCGGGCGGTGCTGAACGACCCGCGGTAGCGCTTTGGGGCCGTGGTATCGCGGCCCTGTTGCGGGTCAGGGTGTGACGGGCTGCAACTCGGGTTCGGCCGCCGACTCGGGTTCGGCCGCCGACTCGGGTTCGGCCGCCGACTCGGGTTCGGGCTGGGGCTGGTCCTCGGGGGCGGTGTCGAGCGCGGCGGCGTCCGGAGCTTCTTGCGCTGCCGGGGCGTCGGCTTGACCGGCTGCCTCTTCCGTGCCGCCTTCGTTGGTTTCGGCTTCGGCGAGGGGCTCCGCTTCGGGGTCGGTGTCTTCGGGGCCGGCGAGCTCGTCGATCTCGGCCCGGATCTCGTCGGCGCGTTCGTTGATGGCGTCGAGCTGGCGTTGGAGTTCGGCGCGGCGTTTGGCGCGTTCGAGGGCGACAGAGTTGTCCTCGCCCACGCGGGGCCAGTCGCCGGTGTTGAGGAACCCGACCGAGGCTTCCAAAGCGCCGGCGAGCTGCGGGTCTTGCATGACTTGGCGCAGGAACTCGGGGGTGACGGGGTTTTCGGCGGTGCGGTCGTCGAAGGGGCGCTCGCTGGCCGTGTCGCGTCGGGCTTCGAGCATGGCGAGCATCGCGTCGGCGTCCATCGCGACGTAGGAGCCGGCGGAGGGGTCGACGCCCCACTCGTCGGCGTCCTCGACGCGGTGGATCTTTCGGCCGGAGGGGATGTAGTAGTAGGCGCTGGTGATCTTGAGGGCGCCGAGGTCTTCGCCGATGGGCTGGAGGCGTTGCACGCTGCCTTTGCCGAATGTGCGGGCGCCGACGATCCGGGCCCGGTCGTTGTCCTTAAGGGCTCCGGCGACGATCTCGGAGGCCGAGGCGGAGGCCTCGTTCACGAGGACGACCAGGGGCAGGTCGGGGGCGAGAGTGGTGTCGGAGGCGTCGAGGGTGGTGCTGGGGGCGCCGCGGCCGCGCACCGAGACGACGCGCTGGCCTTCGGTGAGGAACAGGTCGGACACGCCGAAGGCCGATTCGAGCAGGCCGCCTCCGTTGAAGCGCAGGTCGAGGATCAGGGCGCGCACGCCTTGGTCTTGCAGCTCTTGGATGGCGCCGCGGAGGTCGTTGAGGGAGCGTTCGCCGAACTGGGTGAGCCGGACGTAGCCGACACGGTTTTGCTTGTCGAGCATGTAGTCGAAGTGCTGGTCGGCGAGGCGGCGGACGCCGCGGACCGAGGGCACCTTGATGAGCTTGCGGATGATGGTGATGGACTCTTCCTCGCCCGAGCGGTGGCGGACGAGGATGGTGACGGGGGTGTCTTCTTCGCCCTTGAGGCGTTTGACGGCCTCGGGGAGCTTGAGGCCGAGGGTGTCTTCGCCGTCGATCTCGAGGACGATGTCGCCCGAGCGGACGCCGGCGCGCCAGGCGGGGGAGTCTTCGAGGGGGCTGACGATGCGGAGGCGGTCCTTGAACATGTCGACCTCGGCGCCGATGCCGACGAACTCCCCGTTGACGTCGGCGTCGAACTGTTCGAGCTCTTCGGCGTCGAAGTAGACGGTGTAGGGGTCGTCGAGGGTGGCGATCATGCCGCGGATGGCGCCGTCGAGGAGCTTCTGGCTGTCGACCTCGTCGACGTACTGATCGACCAGGAGGCCGCGGACGCGGACGAACTTCTCGAGCTGGCGGTAGGCGCTCTCGCCGCGGGCCTCGCTGAAGTGCAGGGCGGTGAGCAGGGCGCTGGTGAGCACCAGCAGGACGGCGGCGTTGGCGAGGATGCGTCGGGTCATGCGGGTCTCCGCGGCCCCCGGTCCCCGGAGGCGTGGCCGGGCGGCGGGGTCGGTGAGTCTCGGGGTTCAGCCATGCTAGAGCGCCTATCGGCCGGCGCCCGGGTTTAGACTTGGGTATGGCGAAAACGGCGGCGGTGTTCGCGTGCAGTGCGTGCGGGTCGAGATTCCCGAAGTGGCTGGGCCGTTGCCCCGACTGCGGGGGCTGGAACACGCTGGAAGCGGTGGGCGGTTCGTCGTCGGCAGGGGCCCGGGGCGCTTCGCGGCTGTCTGCCGAGGCGATGGCGCACCCGGCGGTGCCGTTGGCCGACGTGGCCGTGGCCGGCGAAGCCGAATCGCCCGCGGGCGGGCGGGTGCGGTGCGGTCTGAAGGAGTTCGACCGGGTGCTAGGGGGCGGGCTCACGCCGGGCTCGGCGATCCTGCTGGGCGGCGACCCCGGGGTCGGCAAGAGCACGCTGCTGCTGCAAGCGGCGCTGGGCTGGGCCGAGGCCGGGCACCGTGTGCTGTACGCGGCGTGCGAGGAATCGGCGGGTCAGGTACGCCAGCGTGCCGACCGGCTGCTGAGCCCCGAGGGCGAGCGAGTCGGTGAGCCCCCGGAGGGGCTGCTGGTGTGCCCGGAGACGCGCCTGAGCGTGCTGGTGGAGCAGGCCCGGCAGGCGCGTCCGTCGGTCGTGGTGGTCGATTCGATCCAAATGATCGACGCGAGCGATTCGGCGGCCTCGGCCGGCGCGGTGGCGCAGCTGCGGACCGCGGCGCTGGGGCTGATCCGAGCAGCGAAAGAGATGGGCTTCGGCTTGCTGCTGATCGGCCACGTGACCAAGGCCGGCGGCCTGGCCGGGCCCAAGCTCATCGAGCACATGGTCGATGCCGTACTGCGTTTCGACGGCGACCGTTACCACGCGCACCGGGTGCTGCGGGCGGTGAAGAACCGTTTTGGCGCGACGCACGAGATCGGGCTATTCGAGATGACGGGCGCGGGGCTGCGCGAGGCCGCCGACGGGGCCGGTCTGGTGGCCGACGAGCACGAGCCGCGTGCCGGGAGCGTGGCGGCGCCGGTGATGCAGGGCACGCGGTGCATGATGGTTGAGATCCAGGCGCTCACGGCCAGTGGGTTCCTGGGGTCGGCCAAGCGGAAGGTCTCGGGGCTGGATTCGTCGCGCTTGGCGATGCTGATCGCGGTGCTGGAGCGCCACGGGGGTCTCCGGCTGGCCGACCAGGACGTGTTCGCGTCTTCCGTCGGCGGGATCCGGGCGGTGGAGCCGGCGTGCGACTTGGCGCTGGGGCTGGCGATCGCCGGGGCGTTCTTGGGCCGGACGCTGCCGGGCAAGACGGCGGCGGTGGGCGAGATCGGGCTCGGGGGCGAGGTCCGGCCGGGCCCGCAGACCGAGCGTCGGGTGGCCGAGGCCAAGCGGCTGGGCTTCGAGCGGGTGATCGGCCCGCCGGTGAAGCGGCGCGGTTCTGGCGGCGGGTGGACGGCTGTGTCGACGATCAGCCAAGCGATGGAGATGCTCTCGTGAGTGTGCGTGGCGTGGGTCTGGCGGCCGTGGCGGCGCTTGCGCTGTGGTGTGGCGTGTCGGTGCAGGCGCAGCTGCTGTCGGGCGCGTGGGTCGATCAGGCCGACGCCAAAGCGCGCGAGGCGCGGACGTCGCCTTTGCGGCTGATCGTGCTGGACATCGAGGGCAAGCCCAGCGAGGGCGCCCGCGTTCGGCTCACGCAGCTCGACCACGACTTTCAGATCGGGGCGCCGGCGTCGCCGGAGGCGCTCGCGTCGATCGCGGGCGGGTCGCCGGTGTACGGCCAGTTCAATGCGGTGTCTTTAGAGCGGCGGACGGCTTGGCCGGTTCTGCAGCCCGAGGCTGGGGTGGCGATGGATGCGCTGGCGATCGACCGGTTGATCGAGGCGTCTTTGG
>JBCCXV010000225.1:0-4708 GCA_039191195.1 Planctomycetota bacterium | reverse complement strand
GATTGGGTCGAGGCCATCGCCATGACCACCACCCTGCCCGCCGTACGCCAACAGCTCGAGCAGGCCGAACCCCTGCCCGAACGCGCGGATTGGGTCGAGGCCATCGCCCTGGCCGGTTCACTGCTCGCCGACCAAGCCGGGGACCGCCGACTGGTCATCGTCTCCGACCTGCAGGCCACCAACTGGCGCCCCGCCCTCAACCAGCTAGCGCGCGCCAGCCCACTCCCCGAAGGTGTGGAAGTCACCGTCGTCCCGCCGAGCGAAGGCGCCGCCGCCAACGTATCCCTCAGCAAGCCAACGC
Source organism: Planctomycetota bacterium (assembly GCA_039191195.1). Classification (GTDB taxonomy): domain Bacteria; phylum Planctomycetota; class Phycisphaerae; order Phycisphaerales; family Phycisphaeraceae; genus JBCCBV01. The sequence goes on along the minus strand of JBCCXV010000225.1, from coordinate 4,407 downwards.
TGCAACCGCACGCGCCAGTCGTGGGCGCCGCCGCGCAACTCCGAGTCGACGTGCGCAACCACGCGTCGGCGCCGGTCGTGCGCTCCGTCACGCTCGAGGTCGACGGCCGCGCGGTCGACCGCCAGGACGTCCAGCTCGACCCCGACCGCGCCACGAGCGTGCTCTTCGATCTGTCGTTCGACCAGCCCGGCTGGCGCGCGTTGCGCGTCGTCGTCGAAGAAGACCCGCTGACGCACGACAACGCCGCCCACCTCGCCGTGCGCGTCGGTCAGCAGCGCGAGGTGGTGCTCATCGGCGACGACCCGCCCGACGAGCCCGGCAGCGCCACCTACTTCACCGCCCGGGCCCTGGCGCCACGCGGCGACCTCCGCGACCGCTACCGCGTCACCCACCTCACCAGCGCCGACGCCACCGCCCTGCGCCTCCGCTCCGCGTCGCTCGCCGTGCTCACCCGCGTCGGCCCCATGTCCGAACCCTTCGCCGCGGCCCTCAAACGCTTCGTGTCCGAAGGCGGCGGGCTGGTCCTCTTCAGCGACGGCGACGTGCCCGCCAACGCCGCGAGGCTCGACGCCCACGGCGAACCGCTCATGCCCTACCCCATCCTCGCACAGCGCAACCTGGCCCGCCGGGGCGCCGCCCTCCAGTTCGGCGAGACCCTCTGGAAGCACCCCGCCCTGGCCGACTTCAGCCTCGACGACCAAGAGGTCCTCCAACGCGTGCGCTTCGGCATGACCTGGCAGACCGGGCCCCTGCGCGACGCCGCCACGGTCCTCATGCGGTTCGACGACGACACCCCCGCGGTCACGCACATGCCCGTCGGCGCAGGCGGCGTCCTCGTATGCAACTTCAGCCCCGCCCTCGCACGCAGCGACTTCGGCAAGTTCGGCGGCTACGTCGCGCTGCTCCAAAGCCTCACCCGCTTCGCCGCGCTCACGCAGCGCACAAACAACCACGCCGTCGCGGGCCAACCCGTCGTGCTCACGCCAATCGACCCCGTCGATCCCGCGGGCGGCCCCCTCGGCGTCACCGGACCCAGCGGCCAGCGCATCGCGGGCGGCGTGACCTACGCCGGCTCGGGCCGGGCCACCATCGCCGAGATCGCACGCACACCGGCGCCGGGCTTCTACCGGCTCCACCAAGACGACCGCCTTCTCACCGTCCAAGCCGTCGGCGTGCACCCGCAGGAAAGCAGCGTCGAGCGCATCGCGCCCGAAGAGATCGTCAGCGCCTTCTCCCAGGCCGGCGCCGCCGGCAGCGTGCGCTCGGTCGTCACCGGCGGGTCCGTGCTTGAGCTCGACGGCGAGCCGCTCTGGGGCTGGCTCGTCGCCGCCGCGATGGGCCTCTTGGCCATGGAACTCGGACTGCTGACCTGGTGGAGACGCTAGCCATGTGCCTCGCCCTCCTATGGCAGCCGTACTTCTCCCCCGTGAGTATCTTCGCCGGCGCCGGCGTCGTCGCCGCGATCGCGCTCGTCGCCGCCATACGCACGTTCCGCCTGCGCCCAGCGCTATCCATCGCAACCCTGCTGATGCGCATCGCCCTGATCGCGGGCCTCGCCACGCTGCTGCTGGGCCCGAGCACCGTGCCCGAGTCCGACACCCGGCCCACGCGGCCCACCCTGCACGTGCTGCTCGACACGTCGCAATCCATGCAACAACCCGACATGGACGGCACGCCGCGAGCCGTCTTCGCGTTGAACCAATGGCTCACCGAAGCCCAGCTCAACGACTGGCGCACCGAGTACGACGTCCGGATGCACCGCTTCGACCAAACGCTCGGGCCGCTGTCCGCCTTACCCGGCGCCGACCAAGACGCTCCCGCAACCGCCGCGGCGCTCGCCGACGGCCGGACCACCGACCTCGTCGGCAGCGTCCGCGCCTTGGCGGCCCAGTCGCGCACCGCCGACGACGAGAGCGACGCCGACGACGCCGCCAGCGTGCTCCTACTCAGCGACGGGCACGACCTCACCGAACAGCCGATCGCGCCCGTCGGCGCCTTGGCCCGCGCCAAGTCCCTCCCCATCTACGCCGTCCCCTTGGGCGGCCCGCTCCTCCAACAGGACGTCGCCGTCGCGGCCTCGGCGAGTCAGTCCTACCTCCTCGCCGGCGAAGAAGGCCGGCTGCGCGTGCGCGTCCTCCAATCCGGCGCCGATCAAGACCGCACCACCCTCCGGGTCCGCACCGGCGAGCACGAACAAACCTTCCCCGTCCGGTTCGAGGGGTCGCCCAGCGTCGTCATCGAAGTACCCGTCCAACGCGACGACGTCGGCCTCCACGAGTACGTCGTCCAGGCCGACGCACTGCCCGACGAGGTCGAGACGGCCAACAACCGCGTCTCCGTCTACGTCGAGGTGACCGACGCGCGGCTCAAGGTGCTGCTCCTGGAAGGCCAGCCCTATTGGGACACCAAGTTCCTCGCCCAGTCGCTCCGCAAAGACGAACGCGTCGAGCTCACCCAGATCACCCAAGTGTCCCTCACCCGGCGCCAACGCCTCGTCACGCGCGCCGACGCCGAAGCCGCGACGATCCCCGAAACCCTTGAAGCCTTCGCCGTCTACGACGTGGTGATCCTGGGCCGGGGCTTGGAAGACCTCATCGACCCCGAAACCGCCGCGCTGCTCCCGCGCTACGTCTCCGAAGCCGGGGGCAGGCTGCTGTTCTCCCGCGGCCAGGCGTACGACGCCCAGACCCCCGCCGGACGCGCCATCGGACGCGAACTCGCCGTGCTCGAACCCGCCGTCTGGGGCCGGGGACTGCTGCACGGCCGGAAGCTCGACGTCACCCACAGCGGCGCCACGCACCCCGGCTTCGCCTTCGCCATCGACGAGAACGCAGACGAGTCCGTACGCGTCCTCGCCGCGCTGCCCGAACTCGCCGTCGTGCCCGTCGTCCAACGCGTCAAGGCCGCCGCCACCGTGCTCGCCGAAGTCGGCGCCGCCGGCGCCGTCTCGGGCCAAGCCAGCCAACCCGTCGTCGCCGCTATGCCCTACGGCCGAGGCATGGTCGTCGGCGTGCTCGGCGAGGGCCTCTGGCGATGGAAGCTCAAGGCCAGGGACCGCCCCGAGCTGCAAGGCGTCTTCGACCGCTTCTGGTCCAACATGGTGCGCTGGCTGGCCATGGGCAGCGACTTTCAACCCGGCCGCGACATGGCCTTGCGCCTCAGCAGCCTCACCGCCCCCCTCGGCGAACCCGTCCGTATCGACGCCGTGTTCCGTTACCGCGTCGAAACCCCGCCCGCAGACCTGGTCATCATCGATCCGCAGGGCCAGGAACTCGTCCAAACCCTCCAGCCCGCCAGCAACAGCGCGGTCAGGCTCGTGAGCTGGTTCACACCCGAACAGACCGGCGCCTACCGCGTCGAACTCCGCCCGCACGACCCCAACGCCGCCCGCGTCGAATCGCGATTCCAAGCCTTCGACCTCAACGTCGAACGCTTGTCCTCGGCGGCCCGACCCGACATCCTCACCACACTCGCCCAACGCAGCGGCGGCGCCGTGCTCGACCCCTACGACCCCGCGGCCTTCATGCAGAAGCTCGAGCGCCAGCGGGCCGCAACGCTCGTCCCGCCATCCCCCAAGCCCGTCTGGGACACCTTCTGGGTCATGACCCTGCTGCTGGTCTGGGCCGGGGCCGAGTGGATCCTGCGCAAGAAAGGCGGTCTGTTATGAGTACCACGCTAGAGCAGAAGCTCCGCAACGCCGGACGGCGCCTCCAGTGGACGGCCGGCCTTGCCGCGGGGCTCATCGCCACCGCGGGGCTCGTGGCCGTCCTGATCCTCGTCGTCGGGCTCGACGCCGTCCTCGCCTTGCCCCCCCTCGGCCTGATCGCGCTCAACGGGCTGCTCGGCGCCGCCATCTTGGGCGGACTGATTTACGCCGCACGCCGCTGGCGCTCACACCGGTACCGGCCGCGCTGGGTCGCCCGCCGCATCGAAGAGCGCACCGAGATGACCGACAACCGGCTCATCAACGCCCTGGACCTCACCAACTCCGCACCCATCCATGCCGCCCCGAACAGCCCGCTGCGCCGCGCCGTCCTCGAACGAGGCGAAGCCGCCGCCGCGGACCTCAAGCCCGGCATGGCGGTCGACCGACGCCCCCTGGTCATCGCCGGACGCTACGCCATCCTCGCCGCCGTGCTGCTCGGCGGCTTCTACCTCGCCATCCCCAGCCTCTTCCACGCCGTGCTGCCCCGACTCGCACAGCCCTTCGCCGACCACCCGCCCTTCACCCTCGTGCAGTTCGACGTCGAGATCAACCCCTCCGGCGTGATCTACGGCCAACCCGCCACCATCCACGCCACGCTCCGCGGCCCCCAGCCCATCGAGCAGGCCGAGGTCGTGTTTGTCGACGGCGACCGCCGACAACCGCTGCCCATGACGCGCCAGGCCACCGCCGCCGCCGCCGTG
>JBCCXV010000224.1:0-4718 GCA_039191195.1 Planctomycetota bacterium | reverse complement strand
GGCGAGCTCCGTGAGCTTCTCGACGTTGTCGGGCTTGGGCCGGCTGAACTGGGGCTTGCGGTAGCTGAGGGTGACGTGGGCGCCGCAGGTCGCCAGGGAGATGGCGGTTTCCATGGCCGAGTCGCCGCCGCCGACCACCAGGATCTCCGCGCCGCAGAAGTCCGTCGGGTCGTGCAGACGGTTGGAGACCTTGTTGAGCTGCTCGCCCTCGACGCCGAGCTTGCGGTAGTTGCCGCTGCGGCCGATGCCGATGATCACGCGGTGGGCCCGGATCGGCTGGCCTTCGGGTACGACGAGTTCGAGCAGGCCGCCCGTGCGTTTGACGTGGGAGATGCGGAGCTTGGTCCACTTGAGCCCTTGGTCGACGGTCTGCTCGCGCAGCTCGTCGAGCAAGCCTTCTTTGACGTCGGACCGCTCCTGGAACTCGATGTCGCCCTCGAGCGCCATCTCGGTCGGATACTTATAGATGGGTTTGGCTTTGGGGAAGTTGACGATGGTCGAGAACGGCTCGCTGGCCTCGTAGACCATGTAGTTCAGGCCGAGCTTCTCGGCTTCTTTCGCCGCGGCGAACCCGGCTGTGCCCCCGCCGACGATGGCCACATCCAGCACGCCGGCGTCGGAGGCGTCGCGGGACTGGAACGACGGTTCCTCGGCAATCTTGCGGATCGTGCGGACCCCGGCGTTCACCGAGAGCTTGAGCAGCGGGATGCCGGTGAGGTCGCCGACGACGAACACGCCGGGGACGTTGGTCGAGCCGTCCTCTTGCACGACCGGCAGCTTCTCCGGCTTGCCCGCCGGCCAGCGGGTGTGGAGCCACCGGGCGTAGCGCGAAACCGGTCGAAAGCGTTCGTATTTCATGACACCTCGTCATACGCGATCGCTAGAGGTGATCGCCTGTGGTGCACGTGAGGGTAACCCGAAGCACGCGGTGCAAGCCCAGGCTCGCGCAACATGCCCCGCGCTTTCGTAGGGATTTCCCTGAAATCGTCGCCGCAACCCTTTGTCGGCTGGACGGTAAAGCGCCGAACAGACGAAGCTGCCGACGTGCCAAATGATTCCACGCATCCGGGGCCGGGGGTTCGCGTGTATTTCGTCGATCCCGACCCCGACCGGGCGCCCACGACCGCGTCCCGCCTCGCGGCGGCGTTGCCGCAGGCGGAGATCGTACAACTGGAACGCCCACCCGAGGTCGGAAGCGGTGCGTCCGCCGCGGATCGGCCGTCCGACAGCCCGGCAGGCGCCGACCCGCCCGTCGCCTGGACCCGGCTCAGCCTGCGCGAACGCCAAGTCGTCGAGTTGCTCGGTCAGGGCCTGTCGAACCAGCAGATCGCCGACCGGCTCTTCCGCAGCGTGAAGACCGTGGAAACGCACAAGCAGCGGGCCCGCCAGAAGCTTGGACTGCCCAACGCCCTGGCCCTGGCGCAGTTCGCCGGGCGGATCGCCGCGAGCGAACCCCAAGACCCCGCGTGAACCCCCGCGCGGGCCGCCTCAGGTTCCAGCATCCCCGGTCAACCGGCCGATACGACCCATCTGACCCGCCCCGGCGACGGATCGCTGGGCCGTGGTTCCGGCAGGCCCGCGCGATGACCCACGCCTCGACCCTGGCTTCGGCGGCCCCCACGGACCGGCGGCCCGACCCCACCGCGACGCGCGCCCGCCACGCTTCCCGTCGGGCGGCCTCGCGTTCGGGCCGGGGCCTAGCCCTGACCCTGACCCTGGCCCTGGGGCTCACGGCCGTCACCCTCGCCGGCTGGGTCGGCGCGCTGTCCTACTACGGCACGCACTTCCGGGGCTGGGACGCCCAGCTCTACTACGCCCACCTCCGCTCGGCCGTGATCGACGGCGACCTCGCCATCGCGAACGAGCTCGAGCGCACCCAGTCGTCGGCGATCTTTGACGGGCCCGACGCCGGGCCTTGGGGAGGCCTGCCGCGACGCGTCGACGGCGGGCCGGCCAACCCGTACACGATCGGATCGGCCGTGGCCGCGGCCCCGGCCTTCCTCGCCGCGCACGCTTGGAGCCTCGCCAACGGCTCCCTGGCCGATGGCTATGCAAGGCCCTACGAGGCGGCCGTGACACTCTGGTACGGCCTGATCGCCGTGCTCGGCGCCCTGGCCCTCTACGCGGCCCTGGCCAAACGCATCACGCCACCCGCCGCGGCCATCGGCGTGGGCCTGGGCTTCCTGGGCACCGGCGTCGCCTACTACGCCGGCGTGTTCCCGCTGATGAACCACGCGACCTCGTTCGGCGCGCTGGCCACGCTCACCGCCTTGGCGTTGCACCTCCACGACCGGCCGACCCACAAGGCCGCCTGGGCCGCCGCGGCAGGTCTGGCCTTCCTGATCGTGCTCACCCGGCCGACCGACGCGACGCTGCTGCTGGTCCTGCTACCGGCGTGGCTGCGGCTCCGGGGCGCCAAGGCCAAAGCCGCCGTCGCCACGCTCGGCGCCGCCAGCGTGGGCTTGGCGTACGGCGGCCAGTTGCTCGTATGGCGCATCGCCTTCGGGGAGTGGGTCTCGAACGCCTACACCCGCTGGACCGGCGGGCAAGGGTTCGACTTCACCCAGCCCCGCATCCTCGATCTGCTGTTCTCCGGCCAAGGCGGCGGCTGGCTGTTCCACCCGCTGCTCGGCGTGGGCCTGCTTGGCTTGGTGCTCGCCGTGGTCGTCGGCACGCGCCCAAGCGCAGGCCAACGCAACCCGCAACCGATCTCTGATGCGCTTCAGACAAACACGCGACCGGCGCCGGGGCTGTCACGGCCGATGCTGCTCGCGATGGCCGCCGCGGTTGCGGCGCACGCCTTGGCGTACTCCTGCTGGGTCAGCTGGGACTCGGGCACGAGCTTCGGCAACCGGGTCTTCGTGAACAGCACGCCGATGGTGATGGTCGGCTTGGCCTGGTGGGCGGCGGTGGCGCTGCGGGCCCGGCCTGTCGCGACGCGGGCCGCGTCCCTGGGCCTCGCCGCCGGCGTGGCCTGCGCGTGCCTGCTCTGGAACGGGCTCTTGCTGATCAACGACGTCGAGCAGCGCCTGCCGGCAAAAGAGACCGCCACCGCCGCCGCCGTGTGGGACGCACAGATCGACACGCTGGCACGCCTGACCGGAACCGCCCCATGACCACGCTCTCCGCCGACCCGCAGCGCTGCTGCAACGAGACCTGGGAAGCCGCCTACGCCCGGTTCGAGACGCCGTCGCAGGAAGTCGCCAAGTTCCGCAAGCGCTTGACCAAGCTCGGCGCGCTGTCGTGGGACCGCGACCTCGACGTCGCCGAGCTGTTCTGCGGGCGCGGCAATGGCCTGCAAGCCTGGGCCGAGCTCGGCTTCACCCGGCTCACGGGCGTCGACCTATCGGCCGAGCTCTTGGCGCAGTACGACGGGCCGGCCGAGACGCGCGTCGCCGACTGCCGGGCTCTGCCGTTTGACGACGCGTCGTTCGACGTACTGTCGGTCCATGGCGGGCTGCACCACCTGCCCCGCTGGCCCGACGACCTAGCCGGCTCGCTCGACGAAGCCCGGAGGGTCTTGCGGCCGGGCGGGCGGCTGCTGCTAGTCGAGCCGTGGTCGACGCCCTTCCTGTCGATGGTGCACGCCGCCGCGGCCCGGCCGCTTGTACGACGCTTGAGCCCGAAGTTCGACGCCTTTCAAGTGATGTACGAGAACGAGCGCGACACCTACGACCGCTGGCGCCAGCGGCCGGCCGAGGTCTTGTCGCTGCTCGAAGCGCGCTTCTACCCCCAGCGGTTGCGCACCGCCTGGGGCAAGCTCATGTATGTGGGTCGGCCGCGCGACGAAGCGTCATGACGCCGCCGGCGGCGGGTCCGACTGCGGGGCCCGCTCGGCCTGGGGCGCCTCGACGTTCTGCGGGGCGCCGGTCGACTGGGCGTCGAGCTTGGCCTGGTCTTGCTCGCGCTTCTGCTCGGCGATGTCGTCGTCGACGCCGGCCAGGCCCTTCTTGAACTCGACGATCCCCCGGCCGAGCGACTTGCCCACTTCGGGCAGGCGTTTGCCGAAGATCAGCAGGCCCAGGAAGGCCAGGATGGCCCACTCCCAGCCGCCGATGCCGCCGGCGAAGATGCCCAAGGTCGCCGGGAAATTCTCGAAAGACGTGGTCAACACCTGCGGGGTCCTTTCGGGGTGACGCGGGGCCGCGCCCGCCGGCCCGGCCGCTCACGCCCATAGTGTATCCGCAAGCGGTCGCCATTCGACCCAACGCCGAACCCCGGAGCCCGATTGCCATGCCCGAAGCGCCCGAGACGGTTTGCGTCGCCCTGGTCGGTCATTGCGGGTTCGACGGCTCGATGCTGCGCAAGGCCGTCACCCAGGCGGCTCAGCGGGCCGGCGTGCAGGCCCGGCTCGTCGACGTGGGCGACCAAGCCGGCCTCGAACGCGGTGCGCCCCAGCTGGCCCTGGTCAATCGGAAGCTGCTGGGCCGGTTCGACGCATCGGAAGGCGGGCCGCTCATCGAGCGATGGCTGGCCGGCCAAAGCGGCTCGTGCCGGCAGGCGATGCTGATCTCAAATCTGCCGGACGCCCAAGCCTCGGCCGAGGCCGTCGGCGCCCTGCCGGGCGTGGGCAAGTCGGACCTCGGGAGCGACGCCGCGATCGGGCGGCTGGCCGAAGCCCTGCGGGCGTGCGTGGGGTCGTCCGCCAACGCGGGCGACGCGCCCTGAACCGAGACGACTAGTCGCGGATGGCCCGCTGCAGCGCCGCCCGGGCGACG
>JBCCXV010000223.1:0-4741 GCA_039191195.1 Planctomycetota bacterium | reverse complement strand
GGCCCAGCCCAGCTCTCGTGCGGCTTGGGAGGTGGTGGGGCCGATGGAGGCGACGCGGACGCCGGCCCAGGCCTCGTCGGGCGCGCCGGAAAGGCCGCGGGCGTGGCGGGCGATGGACCCGCTGGTGAGGACGACCCAGTCGACGGCGCCGGCGCGGAGTTCGTCTGCGACGTGCTGGGGCCAGGCCTGGGCGGGCGCGGTGCGGTAGACCGGGGCGTGGGCGACCTCGGCGCCGGCTTGGCGGAGGGCGTCGGGCAGTTCGGGCCGGGGTTCGGCGGCGCCGACGAGGGTGATGCGGCGTCCGGCGACGTCGCTGGCGGCGCGCATCTGGCGGGCGAGGTTGGCCCCCCCGCCGACGGAGACGACGTCGGCGCGCAGGCGCACGCGGTCGTAGAGCGCATCGGCGGTGGCCTTGCCGACGGCGGCGATGCGCGCGGCGCCCCAGGCGCGGGTGTCGAGTGCAAGGGCTTCGAGGCGGGATGCGGCGGCGTCGGCGCCGTTGGCGCTGGTAAACGCGAGCCAATCGGCCCGTCGGTCGCCGCGCAGCCAGGGGTCGGCCTGTTCCCAAGACGGCGGCGGGTCGGCGCGGATGGCCGGGGCCTCGATCACGCGGGCGCCGTGTTGTTCTAATAAAGACGAGAGCTCGCCGGCTTGGGCGCGGGCGCGCGGCACGAGGACGGTCTGGCCGAACAAAGGGCGCTGCTCGAAGAAGGTCAGGCCGGGTTCGTCGACGCCGACGGCCGGTCCGATGGCGACGATGGCGGGCGAGCCCAGGCCCTGGGCCTCGACGACGCCGGGCAGCTCGTCGAGGGTGGCGCGGGCGCTGCGTTGCTCGGGGAGCGTGCCCCACTGGACGAGTGCCGCGTGGGTATCGGGCGACAGGCCGTGCGACATCAATCGGTCGGCGATGGCGCGGAGGCGTGCGACGCCCATATAGATGCAGAGGGTCCCGCCTTTGGCGACGAGGGCGGCGAGCGCGGCGTAGTCGAGGGAGGTCTCTTGTTTGGAGGGGTCTTCGTGGCCGGTGACGAAGGTGACCGACGACGCGAGTTTGCGGTGGGTGACCGGGACGCCGGCCGTGGCGGGCGCGGCGACGCCGGCGGTGACGCCGGGGATGACCTCGCAGGGGACGCCGGCGGCGGCGCAGAAGGCGCACTCCTCGGCGCCGCGTCCGAAGAGGTAGGGGTCGCCGCCCTTGAGCCGGACGACGTGGCGGCCGAGCCGGGCCTGGTCGACGAGGATCTGGTTGATGTGGTCTTGGGTCTTCTTGTGGTGTCCGGCGCGCTTGCCGACGTCGATGTGCTCGGCGTGCGGCGGGGCCTGGGCGAGCAGCTTGGGGTTGGCCAGGGCGTCGAAGACGACGGCGTCGGCGTGGCGGAGGCGGTCGAGGCCGGCGACGGTGATGAGGCCGGGGTCGCCGGGCCCGGCTCCGATAAGGCTGACTCGGCCGGGAGTTCTCGCACCTTGGGGGTCTTTGCGGGTCATGCGGGCGCGTCACGGTAAACCGGGGCGGTCGGCGCGTCGATCCAGCCCAACGCCCGGCCGTCTTGGTCGGGTTGCCCGGAGACGACCCATGACCGCTCACTTGCGACTGACCCCGACCGCGACCGACACCGACGCCCTGGCGCCGATCCCCTTCGAACGCCGGCGCGAGCCGCGTCGGAGCGTGAGCGGCAAGGCCACGGCTTTGGTCGCCCCACCGGAAGACAAGGGCGCGAGCCCGAGCCTGCGGCGGATCGTGGCGATGAGCTTTGTGGATCGGTCTTCGGCCGGGGTTGGCGTTTGGTCGGACGCGGCGGTCGACACCGGCTGGCGGATCGAGCTGATGGCGCCGCCCCACGGCGGCGAGCCGGCCGAGGCGATCTACGGCCGTGTGGTGCGGTGCGTCGCCGAGTCTTCGCGCGGCTTCCGGCTGGGCATCGCGCTCGAGGGCGCGGCCCGCAGCGCCGCCTGAGTCGCCGCCCTTCGACTAGGACAGCTATGGCGCGAGATCGCTGCGGCAGCGCGGCGGTTCTCTGCGTGAACTAAGCGCCGGCCTCGACCTGGGGCAGCGCTTCGCGCAGCCGTTGGTAGCTGTCTTCGAGGGCCTGGGGGATCACGCGCAGCCCGCCTGTGGCTTGCATGAAGTTGACGTCGCCCGACCAGCGTGGGACGGCGTGGAGGTGGATGTGTCCGGGCTCGGCGGCGCCGGCGCAGCGTCCGAGATTCATCCCGAGGTTGACGCCCTGGGCGTGCATCGCGCGGGTGAGCAAGCGCTCGGCGAGCGCGGCGAGTTCCATGAGGCCGGTGCGCGCTTCGGGCGTGAGTGACGAGAGCGACGGCACGTGGGCGTGGGGTACGGCCAGGAGGTGGCCGTTGGCGTAGGGGTAGCGGTTGAGCATGAGCGCGCCGCGGTGGTCGCACAGGAGCACCAGGCGGTCTTGGGCTTCTTGGGGGGTGAGGTCGCCGCGGACGGCGTCGCAGAGGAAGCAGCCGTTGCCGCGTTCGAGGGTGGGCGGGGCGCCGGGCGAAGGGTGTTCGCCGACGAGGCCTTCGAGGTAGTCGATGCGCCAAGGGGCCCAGAGGTTCCGACGGTTCTCGGTCATTGGATCAGGGTATCGCGGCGGTTGAAGGCGCACGGGGGCCGTAGATGCATGCTGCGCGCGCGATTCGCCGATAGAGCGGCAGAGCGGATTCGGCGGGCGGCGGCTCCCGGGTCCGGAAACGTGCCGCGCCGATTGTTTTTGGGCGCCGGAGCTTGGCGAGATGCCCGCAGTAGCTCAGATCCTGCTCGCGATCCTGGCGCCGGCCGCGTTCGGCTTGGCGACGCTGCCGATGCCGCAGCGGTCGTCGTGGACGCCGGCACGGGTGGCGGTGGCGCTGTGCGGGCCGATCGCGTCGTTCTTCTTGATCCTGGGTGTGTTGCTGGGCGGCGGGCTGAGCCACCCGGCGACGGGGGTGTGGCCCTGGCTGCCGACGCTCGAGATCAACCTGGCGTTCTTCACCGACGGGCTGGGCGGGTTCTTCGGCCTGCTGGTCGCCGGGGTGGGCGCGCTGATTGTGCTGTACGCCCGGGGGTACTTCGGGCGGCAAGGGCCGACGTCGAGCAACGACCTGTACCGCTTCTACCCGATGCTCGGCTTCTTTATGACGGCCATGCTCGGGGTGGTGCTGAGCGACTACACGCTGCTCACGCTGCTGTTCTGGGAGATGACGTCGATCTCGTCGTTCTTCCTGATCGGGTGGAACCGGGACGACAAGCACGCCGTGAAGCTGGCGATGCAGGCGTTCTTCACGACCGGCCTGGGCGGTCTGATGCTGTTCGGCGGGCTGCTGCTACTGGGCAACAACACCGGGCTTTGGCGGTGGTCGGAGCTCATCCCGGCCGCGGCGGGCGTGGGCGAAGTCGCAATCGACTGGACCTCGCCCCGGCTCGGCTGGGCGTTCGGTCTGATCTTTATTGGTGCGGCTTCGAAGAGCGCGCAGTGGCCGCTGCACTACTGGCTGCCGGGCGCGATGGCGGCGCCGACGCCGGTGTCGGCCTTCCTGCACTCGGCGACGATGGTGAAGGCCGGCGTGTTCTTGATCGGCCGGCTGCTGCCGATCTTCGGTCAGCACGACCTGTGGGCTGGGATCATCGTGCCGTTCGGCGCGGTGACGATGTTGTATGGCGGCGTGTTCGCCGTGATGCAACACGACCTCAAGCGCATCTTCGCGTACACGACGGTGAGCCAGCTGGGCTTGCTGATGGCGATGTACGGCCTGGGCGGGTTGACGTACGAATACAAGGGCGAGGCGTACGCGAATATTGATTACGCGGTGTCGCAGATCGCTAACCACGCGTTCTACAAGGCCCCGCTGTTTATCGCGGCGGGCGCGATCGGTCACGTGGCGTCGCGGAAGCTGCCGGAGCTGTTCGGCGCGTTCCACAAGCACAAGATGATCTGCCTGACGATGCTGCTGGCCGGCTACGGGCTGGCGGCGGGCCCGGGCACGATCAGCTTCCAGGCGAAGGAGCTGTTCCTCTACGCCATCGTGCACGGGGCGAAGGAGCACCCGCTGCTGTGGCTGGTGCTGGTGATGACGGTGCTGACCGCGGCGTGCAACGTGGCGATCTTCGTCCGGCTGTTGACGACGCTGATGGGCTGGAAGACCGGCCTGGGCGCCGGCAACCACGCCCCGGAACAGGACCACGATCACGCGCAAGGCCATGACGACCACCATCACGAGCACGGGGTGATGGCGTCGATGATCTGGCTGCCCGGGCTGCTGCTGGTGAGCCTGCAGTACGTCGGCGGGCTGTTCCCGGGGCTGATTTGGACGCCAGTCTTCAAGGGCCTCGACGGCGCCACGGCGTCGAACTACATCTACAAGGCCTACGAGGGCCAGATCCCCAACCTGTGGCAGGTGCTCACGCATCCGGGGCTGCCGCTGCTGGCTTCGATCGTCGCGATCGGGCTCGGCGTGGCGCTGGGGCTGTCTCGCTTGATGCGGGGCGAGGTGACGGACATCAACGACCGGGTCTACCCGAGCGTGTACACGCTTTGCGTCGACGGGGGCGGGGTGCTGTTCCGGGCGTTCCAGAACGGGCGGTTTACGCACTACGTGCTGATTTCGCTTGGCGCGGCGCTGGTCGGGTTCTGGGGCATTGCGCCGAAGGAATCGGGCATGCTCGCCGGGCTCGATGTCGGCGCGGTGTTTGAGCACCCGGTGCTGCTGCTGCTGGGCGTGATGGTGTGCTTTACGGCGCTTGCGATCCCGT
>JBCCXV010000222.1:0-4753 GCA_039191195.1 Planctomycetota bacterium | reverse complement strand
GATCCGGGCACGAACAGCCGTTCGGGCGCGACGCCGAACCCGGAGCGTTGGGCGACGACGTGGACGGTGGACACGATCTTCCGGTTCACGGCGAACACGCCGGGCACGCAGATGATCAACGCGCTGACGGCACTGAACGGGTACGACTCGAGCGCGATCCACTTCAGCCATCAGTCGGGCATGGACATCGATTTGCACGTGGACGTATCGACGTGGAACAACGGCAACGGGGTGGTGAGCGCGGCCGAACAGTACGTGGCGGACACGGCGGTGAGCCTGGTGCTGAACACGACGCCGGACGTGTTCATCTCGCGCATTCTGCTGAGCAACCAGGACATCCTGGGCGAGATCAACCGGCAGCTCTTGGCGTTGGGGCGTAGCCCGGTCGCGGCGCCGGACTTCAGCGGCGGGCACCAGACGCACCTGCATATCGACGTGTACCCGAGCGGGCGGGTGAACGGGCAGGAGCTCGTGGGCGACTTCAACCTCGACGGCGTGGCGGACTTGCTCGACTTCGAGTTGCTCACGCGTCAGCTTGGCGGGGATGCGTCTTTGTATGACTTGGCGGGCGACCCGCAAGCGGTGGATTCCGCGGATCAGATGGAAATGGCGACGGGCGTGCTGGGTCTGCTGCCGGGCGACGCCAACACAGACACGGTGGTGACGCTGCTGGACTTCGACATCCTGGCGCAGCACTTCGGGGGGCCGGCGACGTGGGGCGAGGGCGACTTCAACGGGGACGGCGTGTCCGACCTGCTGGACTTCGACGTGCTGGCGCAGAACTACAACCAGGCGGCGCCGACGGCGGTTCCGGAGCCGTTGTCGATCGCGGTTCTGGCGGCGGGTGCGGCGGGGTGTGGCCGGCGGCGGCGGGGCTGAAGCGGCTGGCGTAGGCTGGGTAGATGGAAACGCAAGAGCTGCCAACGTCTCCGCTTCACGCGCGTCATGAGCTGGCGGGCGGTCGTTTTGTGGAGTTCGCCGGCTGGCGGATGCCGTTGCATTTCGGGTCGATTCTGGAGGAGCACCGGGCCTGCCGGGGGTCGGCGGCGTGGTTCGACGTGTCGCACATGGGCCGGCTGTATCTGTCGGGTCCGACGGCGCGGCGGGTCGTGGAGGCGCTGGTCACGCGGCGGGTGTCGGACATGGCGCCGGGGCGGGTGCGGTATGCGCTGGTCTGTCAGGACGACGGCGGGGTCATCGACGACGTGCTGGTGTACCGGCGGGAAGAGGGCTGGCTACTCGTGGTGAACGCGTCGAACCGGGCCGCGGTGGTGGCGCAGATCGGCGCGGTGGCGGGCCGGCTGGGGGTGGAAGCGGAGATGGACGACCGGACCGAGGCGACGGCGATGGCGGCGGTGCAGGGCCCTGCGGTGATGGGCTGGCTGGGGCGGTTTTCGGCGGACGCGGCGCGGCTCAAGCGTTACGGCTTCTTGGAAATCGACCTGCTGGGCCGGTCGGTGCTGGTGAGTCGGACCGGCTACACGGGGGAAGACGGGGTGGAGGCGATTTTCGATGCGGGCGCGGCGCCGGGCATGTTCGCGACGTTTGAGGAGGCGCTGACGGACGGGGACGAGGGCGTGGCGCTGCCGCCGGCGGGTCTGGGGGCGCGGGACACGCTGCGGATCGAGGCGGGGCTTCCTTTATATGGTCACGAGCTATCGCGGCGGGTGAATCCGTTGGAGGCCGGGCTGGGTTTCGCGGTGACGCTGGATAAGGGTTCGGAGTCGTCGGGGCCGAAGGTCCCACGGTTTGCGGGTCAGGATGCGCTGGAGCGGGTGGCCGAGGCGGGCGTCGGCCGTCGTCTGATGGGGGTTGAGTTCGCGGGGCGTCGTACGCCGCGTCAGGGGGCGGGGTTGTTCGTGGGCGGCGAGCGCGTGGGGGAGGTGACCAGCGGGTGTCTCTCGCCGACGTTGGGCAAGCCGATCGCGATCGCGTGGTGCGCTGCGGGAGCGGCGGAAGCGGGTACGGAGGCCGAAGCGGAGGCGGGGTCGGGCCGGGTGAGCGGGGTGATGCGGGCGCTGCCGTTTTATCGCCGTGCGCAGGGCGCCTAACCGCCCTGCCGTGGTGTGCGTTGTGGAGTCTGCTCTTGCGGTAACCCGCTTGCGGAGGGGGTTTGCGTCGCACGAGTTTGGGTGTGGGGAAGGTCCGCGGGGGTTATTCGCAAGGCCGGGGGTCCGATAGTTCCTGCGGTTTCGGGTCGAGCGGCCGGGCGTTTCCGAGGCGGGAGCTCGGGGTGTGGCGGGGGTGGAGCCGTGAGGTCAAGCCGACGATACCGGTACGGATCGCATAACCGGAGCGACCGGCGTGTCCGGTGTTCCCATGGCGATCGCCGGCGACGCACTCATGACCCTGGCCCCTCACGCCCAACTCGGCGTCTCGCCCCCGGCGGCGCCGGTGCGCGCCCGTGTGGCGGGTCGCGCGGCGGCGGGCAACGGTGAGCGGGTGGGCTACGAAACGGCTAAGCGTTTGATGGACGGCGTGCTGGCGGGCCTCGGCCTGCTGGCTGCGGCGCCGTTGATGCTGGCCGTGGGGGTGTGGATCCAGGTCGTGGACCCGGGTCCGGTGTTTTACAAGCAGGCCCGGGTCGGCCGCGACGGCTGGCTGTTCTGGGTCTGGAAGCTGCGGACGATGTCGGTGCGCGCGGAATCGGGCGGGGCCCGATTCGCCGAGGCGCACGACCCGCGTGTGCTGCGTGGCATGCGTTGGGTGCGCAAGAGTCACGTGGACGAGCTGCCGCAGCTGGTGAACATCCTCCGGGGCGAGATGAGCCTGGTGGGCCCTCGGCCGGAGCGGCCGGAGCTGCACGAAGCCATGCGGCGGAAGCTGCCGGGCATGGAGCGTCGGCTGGCGGTGAAGCCGGGCCTGACGGGTCTTGCGCAGGTGGTCAACGGATACACGAACGACTTGGCGGGGATGCGTCGGAAGCTGGCGCTGGACCTGCGTTACGTCCGCCGGCGGGGCGTGTGGACCGATGTTCGACTGCTGTGGGCGACGGCGCCGAAGTTGTGGGATCGCGGCGCGTGCTGACGCCTGTTTGGAGTCGGGAGGCCTGAACCATGAAGACGAACTGGATCAAGATGACGGTATTGGCGGGGGTGCTGACGGGCGCCTCGGCGTGCCAGCCGACGTACCACGACTACGCGGCGTTCGTGCGTGAGCCCCAGCCGGCGGCGTCGCCGACGGAGTACCGGGTGGCCCCGCCGGACGCGATCGCGATCACCTCGCGTCGGGTTCGTGAGATCGACGGCCAGGGGCAGCGGATCGCGCCCGACGGGCACGTTTATCTGCCGCTGGTGGGCCCGGTGTTCGTGGCGGGCAAGACGCCGGTGGAGATCGAGCGTGAGCTCGAGTCGCTGGCGCAGCAGTACTACGAAGACGCCGACGTATCGGTGCGTGTGACTGCGTTTGCGAGCAAGAAGATCTTTGTGTTCGGCCAGGTGAGCGCGCCGGGGCAGTACGTGTACACGGGTTCGAACACGGTGCTGAACACGCTGGCGCGGGCGCAGCCGACGCGGCTGGCGGACCCGTCGAAGATCCATGTGTTGCGTCCGAGCGCCGACGGCGACCTTCGTCGTCGGATGACGATCGACCTGGACAAGATTGTGCAGGAGGGCGACACGACGCTGGACGCCCCGCTGGAGGAAGGGGACATCCTCTTCGTCCCGCCGAACCCGCTGGCGGCGGTGGGCCTGGCGTTGCAGCAGCTGTTGTTGCCGATCCAGCCCGCGGCGGCGGTGATCGCCGGTCCTGGCGACATCCAGGAAGAGATCTCGGGCGAGCGATCGTACGGGAACGAGACGAACTGACCTGACGGAACCTCCGCCCGGCTCCGGCCGGCACGGGCGCCTGCTATGCACCACCCCCGCGACACCGCACGGGTACTGCACGACTGCTGGGAAGCGCTGAGTCGCTACCGGTGGCGGTTTGTGCTGCCGGCGTTCGCCGTGTGCGGCTTGGTGCTGGCGGCGGGCTGGATGCTCCCGCGGAAGTACAAGGCGGAGGCGTTCTTCGAGCGTCGGAACACGCTGGAGCTGAGCCAGATGGCCAGCCGGGAGAAGGTGGCCGACCCGCTGGGCGACCCGCGCACGGCGGTGAACGCGGAGATCCTGTCGAAGCCGGCCGTGGACGCGGTGCTCAAGGAGCTGGAGCCGACGCTGCGTGAGATGGGCGCGATCCGTCGTCCGGAGGAGCTGCGGGCCCTCAAGTCGGAGGTGCTCAACCGCTCGCAGGTGGTGTGGGAACACCGCAGCGAAGACTTCGACCAGGTTCGGTTGGAGTTTTACGGGCCGGATCCGAAGGTCTGCCGTTTAATCGTGAACGGGCTTGTGGACCGGTACATCCAGACGACCCGGGACATGATGGAGCGGAAGCTGCGGAACGCCGGCGACTTCTTCGCGACCGAAGCGGCGGCGAAGCGGGCGGAGCTGGAGCGGCTCGAGAACGGTGTGCTGAACTTCGAGATTGAGCACGGCGAGTACCTGCCGGAGCACCCCAACGGGGTTCCGATCAAGCTCGCCCAGGCCCAGCTGGACCTGGAGACGATCCAGATGGACTACGAGTCGGCCCGTCAGAAGGTCGACGCGTTGACGGCGGCGCTGGCGTCGGAGCCGGAGCGGGTTCAGCTGGAGGTCATGGGCCCGAACCCGGAATTGGCGGTGCAGCAGGACGAGCTGCGTCGCCTGCGTCAGCGTCTGAACGACTACAAGGCCGTGCAGAAGATGCGCGAGGCGCACCCGGACGTGGTGACGACGCG
>JBCCXV010000221.1:0-4792 GCA_039191195.1 Planctomycetota bacterium | reverse complement strand
GTAGAACTCGATCTTCATGAAGGCCTCGTTGCCGGTGCCGGTGATGGCGTCCTCCGAGCGTGTCAGGGCTTGGGCGCTGACGGTGACCCGGTCGCCGGGCGTGATGGCGACGGACTGCGACACGCCGGAGGTGTTGGCCTGGTCGGTGAACTGGCCGAAGAGCTTGAGGGATCGCGCGCCGTCTTGGGGGGTGCCCCATTCGGAGAGGACGTTGTCGTTGTCGCTTCCGAAGGTGGTCCAGGCGGAGAGCGCGCCCTCGTCGTTCTCGAAGCCGCCGTCGGCGATGTCGGAGGTGGGGGGCGCGACCCAGTCGGGGCGCTGCCAGACGCGGACGTAGTCGATGTCGAAGGGCGTGGGCAACGGCGTGGAGCCGTTGGGTGGCCCCGGCCAATCTCCGCCGACGGCGAGGTTCAGGATCAGGCTCATCGGGGCCGGGTCGGGCTGAATCGGGTTGTAGACCGTGTGGTAGAGATTCCCGTCGACATAGAAGCGCAGCTGGTCCTGCTCCCATTCCACGGCGTAGTCGTGGTAGCCGGCGGCGAAGTCTTCGCCGGTGATGTAGTCGGCATTGCTGGTGATCGGCGAACCGGGCGCCCAGTTGTAGTGATAGGAGCCTTTCACGAAGTACGTGTTGCTGCCGACGTTCTCCATGATGTCGATCTCGCCGCCCACGGGCCACGCGGAGTGGCGCGGGAGCAGCCAGATCGCGGGCCACAGGCCTTGTCCCCAGGGGATCTTGGCGCGGACCTCGAAGCGCCCGTAGCGCCACTCTTGCCAGGTGCGGACGTGGCCGGAGTTGTAGTTGCGGCCGTAGGTCCAGTTGTCGTCGCGTTCGGCCCAGAGGTGGAGTGCGCCGTCATAGACCAGGACCTGGTCGGGGTGGTAGTGCTGGAGCTCGTTGTTGTTCTGGTTGGAGAAGTTGCTGACCTGCCAGGCGCCTTGGTTGACCTGGTTGCCGTCGAACTCGTCGCGGAAGACGGGTGCGCCCCAGCCGGGCTGGATGACCACGCCGGCCTGGGATGGAACGGGTGCGGCAAGGGCCAGCAGCACGAACAAGGACCCACAACGGCCGTAGCAAGGCGTGTGCGGCAAGAAGGTTTCCCTTGTGAGAGACGGTGAGGCTTCAGGACTGGATCGGATGCCCGCCATACGGAAGCGGCGTTTCGCAGCCATTGGCGGCGCCGCGCGGTTCCTGTCGGCCGTTATTGCAGACACGTAATTTACCTGGGACGAGTCGCGAAATCCATCGGATTCCACCGGCGGCCGCCGACCGGGGTGCGGCTATGGGTGGGTCTGGCGGTGATCGCGCTATCGCCGTCGGCGGGACAGGCCCAGGGCGCCGAGGGCCAGGAGTGACGCGCTGGCGGGTTCGGGGACCAGGCGGACGACCACGCCGTCGAGCCCGCCCCCGGAGCGGGGGTCGATGCCGACGCCCAGGAGGTAGAGCTCGCCGTTCTCGTCTTCGCCGATGCTGATGATGCGTTCGGGCAGGGGGAGTTGGCTGCCGGCCTCGGGGCCCAGTTGTCCGAGGAAGGTGTCGCCGTCGGGGTCGATGAAGAACTCCTCGACGTCGCCGGTGGCGAGGTCGCCGTAGAACAGGCGTGCGCTGGGCAGGCCTTCGCCGAGGTCGGCGAAGACGTACTTGCCCTGGAGCTCGGGCAGGAGCGAGCCGCGGTAGACGAAGCCGCCGATGATGGTGACGCCCTCGCCGTGGTCGTACTCGAAGACGGGGTCGGTGAGGTCGAACTCTTCGACGAGGGTGATGCCGCCGTTGCGCTGGGGGATGTCGGGCTCGACGCGGCAGCAGCCGTTGCCCTGCCCGCTGCGGAAGGTTCCTTCTTTGTCGTTCCAGCCGTAGTTGGCGCCTTCTATGAGGCGGTTGATCTCTTCGATGTCGGATTGTCCGACGTCGCCGATGTAGAACCTGCCGGTGAGGCGGTCGGGGTTGATGCGGTAGGGGCTGCGGAGTCCGAAGGCGAAGGCTTCGTCGAGCGCGTTGGGGTCGGCGAGGTAGGGGTTGGAGTCGGGGATGCCGTACTGGCCGTTGGCGCCGGCGCGGGCGATGCTGGGGCCGGCGGTGTTCAAGGGGTCGATGCGGAACACCGAGCCGAAGATGGTGGACTTGTCTTGGGACTGGAAGGTGTTGGCCCCGCCGTCGCCGGTGGTGATGTGCAGCAGGCCGCTGGGGTCGAAGGCGAGGTCGACGGTGTTGTGCGGGGTGCCGGGCTGGCCGACGCGCAGGACCTCGCGGACGGTGTCGCCGGGGGCGCCCCAGGTGTTGGCGGCGGGGTTGGCGAGGGTCCACTCTTTGACGACGTCTTGGTGGTCGCCGTTCTGCCCGAAGTCGATGGCGGCGGCGGCGTTGGGCTCGGTGGTGATGGTGTAGAACTTGCCGTAGCCCGCGGCGCCGGGGCTGTTGAAGTCGGGGTGCACGGCGATGGAGGTCATGCCCCACTCGCCGATGGGCGAGGGCGTGTTGTTGGTCTGCGCCTGGGTCAGCAGGGGCGCGGGCAGGAGGTTGCCCGAGGCGTCGAGGACGCGCACCACCCCGCCCAGGGTGGAGACGAACATGCGGCCGGTTCCGTCGGGCGTGAGGTCGGTCGGGGAGATCTGGGCGTCGCCGTCGACGGCGCCGGCGAGGCCGCCGGTGACGATCTGCATGCGGACTTCGAGGTCGCCTTGCGGGATGGGGGGCAGCTGCGCGGCGGCGGGGCCCGCCGAGGCTCCAAGCACGGCGGCGCCAAGGGCGCGGGACAGGCGTGGTGCAGCGTGAGCGGGGGCGGGCATGGGTCTTTCTCCGGGTCTGAGTCGGGGTTTCAGCGGCTTGTGAAACGCTTTACTCACGCAATCCTAACAATATGCTCGCATTTGTCGAGGATGAACCGCCCCGGGAGGGCGAGATCTCGCCGCGCTGCGAACACTTCTACGAGGGGCGTGATGAGTCGGGCGCCGTGAGGTGGCACGGCACGTCGGTCGACCTGGCCTTCGGCACGAACGCGCAACGGCGGGCTCTGGCCGAGGTGTACGCGACCGACGACGCGCAAGAAAAGTTCGCGTACGACTTCGTCGCCGCGTGGGACAAGGTGATGAACCTGGACCGGTTTGAGTTGGGCTGAGACGAACGCCAAGCCCCTCAGGCAGAGCCCGTCGTCACTGCTGGTCGGTACAAGCGCGCGTCAGCGCTGAAGAAGGGCGAGCCTCGCGCATGCGCTTGGGCTACGCGCAGCGTCTGCGGCGTGCCGCAAGTCCGAGACCGGTGACCCCAAGCACGGCCAACGACGCAGGCTCGGGGACTGGCGTGGTGGAGAGGTAGGTGAGGATCGCTGGGGCATCTACTCGGTCAGAAGTAGAGAGAAGTTCCCCCGTAAAGGTGAAATCGTTCTGCTCAAATTCTGCGAGCGGAAACGTTGCGGGCAGTGGTTCCGTGATCCCCGCCGATCCGTCTGAATCGCCCAATCGAAAGCCCAGGAAAGCGGTGGTGAAAGTCGATCCCGTGATGTCACCTCCCTCATCTGCGGCCAGAAAGATGCTGTAAAGACTGCTCGTTGGATCGACGTTAACACTTCCGTACAAGCTGTTGCCCGTGAACAGCAGGTCAACACCATTGACTGTGAGCTGGATAGTGCCGGGCGTGTTGTCCCATCCGCTGGAATCAAACGTCGTGGAGCCCGTGAACGTGTCGCCTGGTGCCAAGCCGGGGATGACATCATTCTCGTTGATCCGTACTTCACTGATCTCACCCGCGAAGTAGTAGGTGACGAGCTGTGCGTGCGCAGCTGCGGAAAAACCCATCACGAGGCTTGCGGCGAAAAAGTTGCGGCTCGTTCGTAGGCCGGGCGTGTGCAAAGCGGACATGTGTCTTATCTCCCCAAAGAAGCCGGAACCGGCCGCGAGCGTTCTCGCGACGCCGTCACCAACGTAAAGACGACTGTGCCCGGCACAAGGCCATACCGCTCTGTTCAAGACAGATGGGGAAGATCGCGATTGCGCAGCGGGTGAGCCGCGCCAGGCGTGTTAGCGGTGCAAGCCTCGCCGCTTACCGCACGGCCCAGCGGACGGCTTCGCGCGTGCGTTCAACCAACGCGGCTAGGGCGACGCCCGACGGGTCGGCCGGGGTGCGGGCCGTGGCTTCGTCTTCGAGCTGCCGGGTCAGGCGCTGGCAGGCGGTGATCACGCCCGAATGGTTCTTGCGGCCCAGCGACCGGGCGATCTCGGGGTACGACATCGGCGTCAGTTCGCGGAGCAGGTAAACCGCGAGCGCTCGCGCTAAGACGACGGGCGCGGTGCGGGCTGTGCTGCGCGCGGCCGAGGCGGGCACGCCCACGGCGTCGCAGGCGGCGGCGAGCACAGCGTCGGGCCGGGCTTGGTGGGCCGGGCGTCCGGCGCCGGGCGCGGCGGCGTCGAGCATGCGCCGAACCAGCGCCGGGCCGACGGGCTCGGCGAGCATGCCCCCCGCGGCGCCCGCCGAGAGTGTGGCCAAGGCGTAGAGCTTGGTCAGGGCGCCTTCGAGGTCGCGCACCGAGCCGACGACGGCCTCAGCCAGCGTGTCGATCGCGGGCGGGCTGAGCACCATGCCCTTGCGCGCCGCGAGCTTGCGGACCAAGACGCGGCGGGTCGCCAGGTCGGGCGGGGCGACCTCGACCACCAAGCCGTGGATAAGCCGGCTGACCATGGCTTCGGAGAGGTTGGGGATCAGCCGCGGGTGCTCGTCGCTGGCGAGGATGATGCGGGCCCCGCTGAGCTGGATCTGGTCGAAGGTGTGGAGGAACTCCTGCTGGGTCTTCTCCCGCCC
>JBCCXV010000220.1:0-4823 GCA_039191195.1 Planctomycetota bacterium | reverse complement strand
CGAGACCGCCTGGCCCGAAACCGACCACCCGCCCCGCTGCACCACGCTGGAGATGTGACGCCGCCACGCCGGCGCCCCGGTCTCCGCGTCGGCGGCCGCCACGAACGTGTCGCCAAAGCCGCTGCCGCGCAACCGGCGCACCGCCACGCACACCCGGCCGGACGACACGACCGGCGAACCGGAGATCCACCCGAACGACAACCGGTCTCCCCAGTCCGACGCGCGACGCATCCAGCGCAACGACCCGGTCTTCAGGTCCAGCGCGACCAAGCGCGACTCGGCGAGCGCGCCCTGTCGCCGCCCGGTTCGCGGCGACTCGGGCTCGGCGTTGACGACGGCGTAAACCGTGTCGCCGTCGATCACCACGCCGCCGGGCGACTGCGTCGACGCGCCGCGGCGCATCTGCTGGAGCTGCCGGGCCCGCAAGCGCGCTTGGGCCGCGTCCAAGCCTTCGGTGACGTCGGCGCGCACCGGCTCGGGCTCGTAGACCCAGCACAGCGCGCCCGAGCGCAGGTCGATCCCGGCCACCGCCCCGCCATCGGTCACGACCACGTGCTCGCCGGCGACCACGACGCCGCTGGGCGACTTGCGATCCGCCGCCGCCGCCGCGGTCAACGGCTCGAACTCCGACTCGAACAGGGACCGCTCGGCCAGCAGGCGGCGCCACGAGCGCGACCACACCGGTTGGCCGCCCTCGGCCAGGTCGGGCGACGCCAACGCGACCGGCGCCAGCAAGTCCGCCGCCGCCTCGACCGCCGCCGACGCCTGCCCGGTGCGGTCGGCCCCGGCGTCCGCCGCGAGCGAACCGCGCTCGTCGCCCAGCATCGCCGCCGCCACCGCGCGCAGGGCCGTGAGATGCTCGGCCGCCGCCGGGTCGCCGGCGGTTTGCTCTTGGCCTTCGTCCAGGATCGACCACGCGGCCTCGGCCTCGCCCGCTTCGAGCCGACGCGCCGCGACCCAGAGGCGGGCCTGCTGCGCCGCCTCGGTGTGCGGGAATCGGCGGGCGACCGCTTCGAGCGGTTCGTAGCCGCCCGCGGCTTGGCCTCGCTCGAGCGCGTTACCCGCCTCGGCCTCGTACCGGGCGCGGTAGCGCTCGAGCAGGCGCCGGTCGGACGCCAGGCGCCGTGCCGCCCACGTCGACGCCTGCACGTACGCGCCCGGGCCGGATTCGACCAGGTCGGCGCCGTGGGCCTCGATCATGGCTTGCAGACGCACCGCCGCGTCGGCGATGCGCCCGGTGCTCAGCAGCAGGTCGACCTCACGCTGGGCGTCGCGCCCGGCCTGGGAGTCGTCGACGTACACCGGCGCCGCGTCCGACGCCGAGGGCGCCTGACCCGACGCGGGCGCGCAGGGCGCCAGCCCCAGCCCCAGCACGCACGCCCACAAGCTCGTCCGCATACCGGTCATCTCCCGATCGACGCGCCCGGGCTCGCCCCGGTTCGCGCCAAGCCGTACGCCCCGCAACCCAAGCCGCGCCGCGGGCTTTTCTATGCTACGCCCCGTGAACGGATCCCTGACCATTGTGGGCCTCGGCGAGGCCCTGTTCGACATCTTCGGCCGCGACCAGCGCCTGGGCGGCGCCCCCCTCAACGCCGCCGTCCACGCCCACGCCCTGGGCCAGCACCACGGCGTCGCCGGCGCCGTCGTCTCCCGCCTGGGCGACGACCCCCTCGGCCACCAGGCCCGCCAAGCCCTGGCCGACCGCGGGATGCCGACCGACTTCCTCCAGTTCGACCCCGACATGGCTACCGGCCGGGTCTACGTCACCACCCAAGGCGGCGAGCCCTCCTACGAGATCGTCGAGAACGTCGCCTGGGACCACCTGCAATGGGACCCCGACCTCGAAGACCTCTCCCGCCGGTGCGACGCCCTGGTCTTCGGCAGCTTGGCCCAGCGCGACGCCCAATCCCGCAGCACCATCCAGCGGTTCGTCGAATCGGCCCGGCACGCCTTCAAGCTCTTCGACGTCAACCTTCGCCAGGACTACTACGACCGCAACGTGCTCCGCCGCGGGCTCGAGATCGCCGACGCCGTCAAGCTCAACCAAGACGAGTTCGGCATGCTCGACGACCTGTTCGGTCTGGCCGACCCGGCCGACCTGCTGGGTAAGTTCGAGCTGAGCACCGTCGCCCTGACCCGGGGCGCCGAGGGCACACGCCTGATCACTCCGGGCGGCCAAGTCGACGGCGCCAAGGCCCCGTTCAACCCCGCACCCGACGCCGACGCCGTGGGGGCCGGCGACTCGGTGGCCGCGTCGATCCTCGTCGGCCGGTGCCTGCGGATGGACGACCAGGCCATCGCCGACGCCGCCAACGCCGTGGGCGCCTTTGTCGCGGGCCAGCCCGGGGCGACGCCGACGCTGCCCGACGAGCTCGTCGCCCGGTTCGCCTGATTTCACATCTTCTGGCCGGGCCACCCGCGACGCGTAAACTCTGCGTTATGAGTTCCGCCATCGAATCTAGCGCCTCGCCTGCTTCCCCCGCCTCCCGCCGGACGATCTGCGTCGCCGTCGTCGGCGCCACCGGCGCCGTGGGCCAAGAACTGCTCGAACTCCTGGCCGAGCGGTCGTTCCCCTATTCGACCGTCAAGCTGCTCGCGTCGGCGCGCTCGGCCGGCAAGAAGCTCAAGCTCGCCGACCAAGAAATCACCGTCGAAGAGCTCACAGCCGAAGCGTTCGACGGTGTCGACATCGCGCTGTTCTCCGCCGGCGGGTCGATCAGCAAGCAGTACGGCCCGATCGCCGCCCAGGCCGGCGCCGTCGTCATCGACAACTCCTCGGCCTTCCGCATGGACCCGGCGTGCCCGCTGGTCGTCCCCGAAGTCAACCCCGAAGCGATGAGCGATGTGAAGCTTGGCCAGGGTTCCATCGTGGCGAACCCCAACTGCTCGACGATCATCGCGCTCATGGCGACGACGGCGATCCACCGCGCCGCGGGCGTCCGCCGGATGGTCGTGTCGACCTACCAGGCCGCCTCGGGCGCCGGCGCCGCCGCCATGGCCGAGCTCGAAACCCAAAGCCGCGAGGCCCTCGACGGCAAGCCCGCCGACCAGTGGACCCAAGACATCTTCGGCCGGCCCTACGCCTTCAACCTCTTCAGCCACAACTCCGACATCGGGGACGACGGCCTGAACGTCGAAGAGGCCAAGATGATCCGCGAGACCCACAAGATCTGGGCCAACCAAAAGACCCCGGACGGGGCCGCGCGGAAGTTCCCCCCGGAAGGCGCCGACGGCTCGGGCGTGTCGGCGACGTGCGTGCGCGTGCCGGTCATGCGGGCCCACGCCGAGTCCATCAATCTCACGCTCGACCAGCCGCTCTCGGCCGACGCCGCGCGGGAGCTGCTCTCGGCGTTCCCGGGGGTGTCGATCGTCGACGATCGAGCGGGCAACCGCTTCCCGACGCCGCTGGAGGCCTCTGGCAAGGACGACGTGCTCGTCGGCCGGCTGCGCGAAGACCGCTCCCAGCCCGCCGGCCACGGCCTGGACCTGTTCTGCTGCGGCGACCAGATCCGCAAGGGCGCCGCCCTCAACGCGATCCAGATCGCGGAGATGTTGGTGGGGTAGCTAGCAAGCCGCACTTTCCGGGAGATGTCTCTTGAAGTTTGCTGAGATTGCATCACGCCTAACGGGATTCAGCTCCCCAGTATTCGGCGTTTCATGGCAGGCTCCTGAGCCAGAAGTCACCGCCGCGAGACGCCTGCTCATCAAGTTAGAAGACAAGCGTGTTCTCTACGCGCCCGACCACCTTGAGGTGCCCGAGTACTGTGTAGCTTCTGTGTTGCAACTGCGTGAGTTGCTTACTGAAGAGCTGGCCAAAGCGGGATCATCCAGCCCACTTTCCGACCACATCAGTGCGATGAGGGCCGCCGCTCGTGGCTTCCTCAACCGCACCCAGTTTCCTGACCGCGAGATTGTCCTCCACGCGCGTGACGGCAGCCACTATGCGAGTTGGGTTTTCAGAGATGCATTGGGCCAGATGCGTGGCGTATTCGGGGTACACATCGCGCAAGTAGCTACTCGCTACGGACTCGATGTTGAAGATGAACTCGCCCGAATACTGCCTTGCGGCGCAGACGCGGAATAGCCCCTACGCTGCGTCCGACCCGCTGCCGAGGTCGTCGTCGCCCTGGATCGCGCCGGCCGGCTCTTCGCCGGCGATCACCGGCAAGTACCCGTCCTCGGTCAGCACCACGCCGTCGGATGTTCTCAACTCGGGCACCGGGTGGTCCTTGAGCCACTGCTTCCACTTGGTCTCGATCTCTGCCTGCTTGTCCTCTTCGAGCTTGGAGAACCCAACGCGGCCCCGGCACTTGGGGAAGCGCGAGCAGCTGAGCCACAGGCCCCGCTTGGAGTCGCGCACCAGGAGCGTGGCGCCGGTCTCGTCGCCGCACTTGGGGCAGACCACGTCGCTGGGCATGGGCTCGGGGGTGGGGAGCTTGACGCCACCGGTCTTGGGGTCGAGCTTCGCGATGAACTTGACCTCGGGGTAGTTCTGCGAGCTAAGGAACGGGCCGAAGCGGCCGGTCTTGCGGACCATGCGCTGGCCGTCCTCGGGGCAGATGATGTCGGTCAGCTCGGGCTCGAGCGGGTTGCCCTCGGGGTCGATCGGCGCCGCGTACTTGCAGTCGGGGTACGTGCTGCAGGAGAGGAACTTGCCGTTCTTGCCGAAGCGGTAGACGGTCGAGGCCCCGCAGGTCGGGCAGGTGTGCGGCGCGGGCTCGAACTCGGCCTTGGCGTGCGTCATCGACTCGTGGGCTTGTTCGAGCTTGGCCTTGAACGGGCCGTAGAACTCGTGCAGCAGCTCACGCCAGTTCTTGCGCCGG
>JBCCXV010000219.1:0-4845 GCA_039191195.1 Planctomycetota bacterium | reverse complement strand
GGCCGTGCGGAAGACGATCTCCACGGAGTTCCCCGGCGACCGGATCGACGAAGCCGAGAAGATCACCGCGGAAGACGAAGTGCTGTACGCCGTCGAGGTCGAGACCAAGGTCGGCCGTACGGAGCGCGAGCTCGAGGTGCTCCTGAGCGACCAAGGCGAGATGCTGGAGATCTACATCGACCTCCAAGTCGACGAAGACGACGTGGTCGACGAGCACGGCGACGCCGAGGACCATGTGCACGACGCAGCCGACGGCTGATCGGCGTGTTCGCGGGCCGGCCGCCGTCCCGCCGATACTGCGTGCATGACGCCTGACTTCTGGACGCCCGAGGCGCTGCGCGCCGTCGTTAAAGGTTCGTGGGCCGCGGCGCCGTCGGACGCGGGGCTGGTGAAGCCCGTCGCCGGGCTGTGGCACGACACGCGCGAGCTTCGGCCGGGCGAGGCTTACCTCGCGATCCCCGGCGAGCGCTTCGACGGCCACGCCTTTGTCGGCCGAGCGCTCCGAGACGGGGCGGCGCTCGCCATCGCCGAACGCGGCCGGGGCGAGGCGTGGCGGGCGAGCTGCGACGAGGCGGGGCTGGCCCAGGCCGACCTCGCCGGCCGTGTGCTCGAGGTTGACGACGCCGTCGCGGCCCTGCAAGCGATGGCCCGGGAGTGGCGCGACTGGCTTTGGCGGGCCGGCGTGAACGTCGCGGCCGTGCTGGGGTCCAACGGCAAGACCACTACGCGCAGCCTGTTGCACCACCTCGCCGTCGGCGGCGGGCTAGTGGGCGTGCAGTCGCCCAAGAGCTTCAACAACCACCTCGGGGCGCCGCTCACGCTGCTGCGGGCCCGGCCGGAGCACGGGTTTGTCGCCTGCGAGATCGGCACGAACCACCCGGGCGAGGTCGCCGAGCTCGCCAAGCTCGTCCGCCCGGACCTGGCGGTGATGACGTCCATCGGCGAGGAGCACCTCGAGGCGTTTGTCGATCTCGACGGCGTCGCGCGGGAAGAGTGGTCGATCCTCGAGCACCTTTCGGAGGACGGGCGTGTGCTGGCGTCGTTGCAGGCCTACGAGCACCTGCCGTTGGATGCGACGATGGAGGCCCGCGCCGCGGTGCTGGTGATCGATCCTGCCGACGGCTTACTCGCCAAGCACGGCGCCGACCCGCTGGGTCCCGCGGACCACCAGCGGGCCAACGCAGCGCTCGCGGCCGAGGGGGCGCTGCGCCTGGGAGCGAACCCCGAGAAGCTGGTCGCGGCGTCGCGCTCGTTTGAGGGCCCGGAGGGGCGGATGCAACGCCTGTCGCTGCCGTCCGGCGTGACCGCGATTCACGACGCGTACAACGCCAACCCGTCGTCGATGCGGGCGGCGCTCGCGGCCTTTGGGCAGCTGGGCGACGGGCCGGCCGAGCGGGTGGCGATTCTGGGCGACATGCTCGAACTGGGCCAGGTCGAGGCCCGGGCGCACGCCGAGACCGTGGCTCTAGCCGCGGGCGCTTCCGGGCGGTTGGTGCTCGTGGGCCCCCGGATGGCCAAGGCCTACGCCGAGGTCCGGGCAGACCTGGCGGGCGTCGAGGCGACGGTGTTGGAGGACCCCGCCGATGAGCGGTGGCCGGCCGATGCGGCGGCGGCGGTTCGGCCCGGCGACGCCGTCCTGCTCAAGGCCTCCCGCGGGCTCCGGCTGGAGCGGGTGCTGGCCCCCTTACGCGACCGGCTGGCGGATTTGGACGCGGCTTCCGGCGACGCCCGATAACGTCGGGGATCGGGCCGTGCGCCCGGCAGGGGCCCCGCGTGCTGTACTGGCTGCTCGACATCTTCCGCGCCGCGATCAACCGGTCGTCGGTCCTGGGCCCGCTGGGCGTGCTCGAGTACGTCGAGTTCCGTGCGCTCGCGGCCGTGCTGCTTTCGTTCACGCTGGTCCTAGCGTTTGGCAAGCGGACGATCCGCACGCTGGTCCGGATGAAGGTGGGCGACTCGGCCGAGTTCCACCGGGCCGACCTCA
The DNA here is from genome assembly GCA_039191195.1 of Planctomycetota bacterium. Taxonomy (GTDB): domain Bacteria; phylum Planctomycetota; class Phycisphaerae; order Phycisphaerales; family Phycisphaeraceae; genus JBCCBV01. The sequence continues at coordinate 2,861 of JBCCXV010000219.1, read as the reverse complement.
ACGAGCTGATGCGCGACAAGCGCAACGTGCCCACCATGGGCGGGGTGCTCATCGTCGGCTCGATCGTCGTCACCACGCTGCTGCTGGGCCGGCTGGACAACTTCTACGTGACCATGGCGCTGGTCTGTGTGCTGGCGCTCGCGGCGATCGGCTTCGCCGACGACTACCTCAAGCTCACCACGGCCCGGCGGAAGCCCGGCTCGCGCGACGGCCTGCGGGCCTGGGAGAAGCTACTGTTCCAGGTGGCGCTGGCCGTGATCCTCGCCATCTTCTGCGCGCATTGGGGCGCGACCAAGATTCAGGGGCTCGACCCGGCGGTCGGCGACATGAGCCGGGTGCTCAACCTGCCGGGAGTCAAGACCTGGGAGTTCGACGCCGAGACCCGTCAGGCCGTGCCGGCGAACATCCTGGTGCTGGGCACGCCGGTGTTCGTGATCCTGACGACGCTGTTCATTGTGGGCTCGTCCAACGCCGTGAACCTGACCGACGGGATGGACGGCCTGGCCAGCGGGATCACGGTGATGGTCGCCGGGGTGCTGGCGATCTTGTGCATCATCGCCGGCTTCCGGTCGGAGCTGTTCGGCATCGAGCCGGCGAAGTACCTGCTGGTGCCGCACATCCCGCTCGCGGACGAGCTGGCGGTGATCGCCGCGGCCGTGGCCGGCGCGTGTTTGGCGTTCTTATGGTTCAACGGCCCCCCGGCCCAGGTCTTCATGGGCGACACCGGCTCGCTGGCGCTCGGCGGTCTCCTGGGCTTCCTGGCCGTGGTGATCCGGCAGGAGGTGCTGCTGCTGATCATCGGGGGGGTGTTCGTCTTCGAGCTGATGAGCGTGGTGATCCAGGTCGGCTACTTCAAGCTCTCGGGCGGCAAGCGCGTGTTCAAGTGCGCGCCGGTGCACCACCACTTCCACCTGTCGGGCTGGACCGAACACCAGGTGGTCGTGCGCGCGTGGATCGTCACGGCGATGCTGTCGGCGCTTGCGCTGACGACGATCAAGCTGCGGTGAGACGGCCGTGCGATGCGATTAGTCGGCGTCTGGCTCGGCGCCCGGGGGCGGGGCCTCGGGGTCGCCGATCAACACGACGATCTCGCCGGACTCGCGCTCGCCGACGCCGAGGTCCATCCTTACGACGCGCCAGCCGTTGACGACGGGCGGCACAAACCCCTCGGCCGAGACCTGTAGGGAGCCGGCGGCGGACGGGTCGTCGATGCGCTCGAGGTGAGCCCGGATGTTGCCGCTCGTGCGCGAGCCCTTGACGCGCAGCGACACGCTGGCCGGGCTCTGGATCACGCCGTCGACGCGGGTGTATTGCGATTGCGCGAACCAGTCGCCTTGGATGGGGCCGCCGAGGCGTTGTTGCGCGTCGGGGTGGGCCTGCACGGTCGCGAGGGCGGCGCGGTATGGGTCGCTCGCTTTGATGCGCTCGAGGGTGATCACGGCCGTCACGCCGAAGCTGATGATGATCAGCAGCAGCGGCCCGCCGACGACCAGCGGGATGAACCACCGCTTGTTGCGCGACAGCCAGTTGCGCTGGGCCTGCATGGACGAGGTGCGCAAGAGCCGCTTAGACACGTCCTGCGGCGCGGCGCTCGCACCGCCGACGGGGTTGCCGGGGGTGCTTCTGGGGGCGCTTCCGGGGGTGTTTTCGGGGGATGGGGTCGCTTCGGTCACGGCCACACGGTAGCGGGGCTTCGCCGGCCGACCAGCCCCCACCAGCCGGAGGGCGGAGGTGGCATTACCAGCCGTGGGAGCCCGGCCCGCCCTTGAAGGGGCCGACGACCCAGGGGGTAATCCACCCGCCGTAGAACCCGCCGGGCTGGGGCGTGGCATGGGCGTCGTCGACGGAGCAGGCGTCCATGGCGGCGCAGAAGAACGCGACGGCGCCGGCGATCTCGGCGAAGGGCGCGGTGGGCGCCGGGTAGCTCCAGGCGGCCTTGCGGGCGATCTGCGCTGCGCCCACGACGTCCCAATAGGCGGCCTGGCCCTTCCACTCGCAGAAGCTCGACCCGCCGGCCGGGCGCAGGGCCTCGGGGGCGATGTCTTCGCGCGGGATGTAGTAGGTCGGCGGGTGGGAGGTCTCGAGCACGCGCCAGGCCCGGGCGGAGTCGGCCACGACAAGGCCGTCGAACTCGATGCGCACCGGGCGCACCTCGCGCTCGAGGCGGGGCGGGCGGGGGTAGTCCCAGACCGACTCCTGGTCGGGCCCCGGGGCGACGGGCTTGACGGGCAGGGCGCGGGCCATGACCCAGGGTAGGCGGCCGCGATCGAGGGGGAGGCTCCGCGAAGGGTCGGACGGCGAGCCGCGACGGCGCTGGGTTCATATCATCCGGCTGTGACGAGTCATCCCCTTTCCGGAACCAAGCGCAGCGACATCGGCTCACCCCGAGGGCCCCGATGGCGAAGGCTGGGCGCGCTGGCGCTGCTGGTGCTGGTCGGGTGGCTGGCGCCGGGGCTGAGCCCGGGCGTCGCGCAAGGCCCGCCCGCGCCCCCGGCTGGCCCGGAGACAGAGCCCGAGACCGAGCCGCGGTCGGCCGATGGCGGGCCCACGGCCACCGGCGCCGCGGGTGTTGCGCCCCTCGCCCCGATCCAGGCGCCGACCCAGAACCAGCCCATCGGGATCAGCTCCGGCCGGAAAATCGCCATCGTGCCGGTGACCGGGATGATCTACGGCTACACGGTCGAGTCGATCGACTCACGCATCCAGAAGGCGATCGACGAGGGCTGCGACCTCATCGTCTTGGAGATCGAGACCAACGGCGGCCTCGTGGACTCGGCGCTGTCGATCAGCCGCAACCTCAAGGGCTTGCCCGGCAACGTGCAGACCGTCGCGTGGGTGAACAACAAGGCGATCTCGGCCGG
>JBCCXV010000218.1:0-4855 GCA_039191195.1 Planctomycetota bacterium | reverse complement strand
GCCCGCAACGCAACGCACTTCGGTTCGTCATGCCGAGATCACCTCGATGAGCACCGACAGGCCGCGATCGAATTCGTCTCGCTCGATGTTGATCGGCGGCGCCACGCGGATCACCCCGCTCGCCGTGCCGTTCACCATCACACCGCGTTCCATGCACGCCAGCACCACCTCGCGCGCCTTGGCGCCGGCCGCCTCCTGGGGAACGTCCAACTCGACGCCCAAGAACAGCCCCAGCCCACGCACCTCACGCACCGCCGACGACGCCAAGCCGTCGCGCAGCACACCCTTGGCGTGCTCGCCCAGCTCGTCGGCATGTTGTGACAGGCCGTCGCGCTCGACGATCTCCAGCAGCTTGGCCGCCACCGCCATGGTCACGCAGTTGCCCCCAAGCGTGGTCGCGTGCTTCACGCCGCCCTGGACCCGCGGGTCGATCAGGTCGGCCAGCCGCGGGGACACGCACGACACGCCCAGCGCCAGCCCCCCCCCGACGCCCTTGCCCAGCGACATGAGGTCGGGCGCCGCGCCCCAGTGGTGGTGCGCAAACCAACGCCCGGTGCGCCCGCAGCCGGTCCACACCTCATCGGCGATCAGCAGCAGGTCGTGCTCGTCGCACAGCGCCCGCAACGCCTTGAAGTAGCCCGCGTCAGGCACGTTCATGCCGCCTTCGCCCTGCATCGGCTCGGCGATGATCGCCACCGTCTCCGCGTCGATCGCCGCCTCCAACGCAGACACATCGTCATACGCCACGTTCGCGTACCCCGGCGGCAACGGCTCGAACCCCTTCCGCACCGCCGGGTTGCCCGTCGCCCCCATCGCGCCAAACGAACGCCCGTGGAACGAGCGCGTCGTCGAGATCACCTTGTAACGCCCGTGCGCCCCGGTCGACGCGCCACGGTTCGCCTTCCCGTACAGACGGGCCAGCTTGAACGCCGCGTCGTTCGCGTCGGCCCCGCTATGACAGAAAAACGGCAGCGCCTCGAAACCCGACGCGTCCCGCAGCCGTTCGGCCGCCTCCACCTGCGGCAGCGTGTGCAGCAGGTTCCCGACGTGCCAGAGCTTCTCCGCCTGCTCGCGCGCGGCCTCCACCAGCTCCGGGTGGCAATGCCCCAGCAGCGGCGCGCCGAAGCCGGCGAACAAATCGAGGTACTCCTTGCCGTCCACACCCCACAAACGCGAGCCGGCGCCGCGCTCGATCACCACGTCAAACCGCTTGTAGTTCGGCGAAAGCGCCGCGTCGTGACGGGCGATCCAGTCGTCTGACGCCGTCGACACCGGAGTAGCAGGCTCATTCATGCGCGGGAGTCTATCACCCCGCCCGACCCCCGCACCCGGACCCGGCCGCCCCCCCAAGACGGCCGCAAACGCCCCAAAATCACGGCCGAACCAAGGCGAAACGCGCCCCGGGGGTTTCCCCCCAAGGCGCGAGGATGGACGATCAGAGCATGTCCTTCAGGGCCTTCATCGGCCGGACCTTCACGGTCTTGCTGGCCGGCTTGGGCTTCTGCGGGACCATCTCACCCGTGAACGGGTTGCGCACCAGCTTGCCGCCCTTGACCGCCGGCTTCTTCACCAGCGTCATCTTGAACAGCCCCACCAGGCTAAACGCGCCGTGCTTCTTCACGCTCTTGACCATCAGCGTGGTCAGCGAGTCCAGCACCGCCACCACGTCCTTCCGGGTCAGGCCCGTGTCTTCGGCGATGTGGCGGTAGATCTCGCTCTTGGTCGGCGGCTTCGGCGCAACGGCGGCCTTCTTCTTCGTGACTTTCTTCTTGGCCATGGCGGTTCTCCTTGAAGTAGAGGGGGGCAAACAAGCTCGGAGCCGGACGCATCCATGCGACCGTTGGGAACTCTCATCGCGAGTTGCCTTGCAAAACCTACAGTTTTCGCGCGCAACCCGCGAATCCCCCTACAAAAACCGGCGTCTGGCGTACCCCCGCCCCGGCAGACACCCACCGCCACGCCCCGCCGAAATGACAGCCCCGCCGCCCACACCCCGGCCCGTGGCAGCCATAAATCGCCCCTGAGAGCCCCCAAACCGCGTTCGCGGCCCCGCACGCCTGGCGCCGGGATTGTTTCAACTCCCACGCCGGCGCCGCGCCCGGCTCGCACTTATCCACCAGCACCCCCGCGGGAGCGAACCATGTCCAAAATCATCGGCATCGACCTGGGCACGACCAACTCCGTCGTCGCCGTCATGGAAGCCGGCCAGCCCAAGGTCCTCATCAACGCCTCGGGCAACCGCACCACCCCCTCCATCGTCGCCTTCACCGACAAGGGCGACCGCCTGGTCGGCCAGCCGGCCCGCCAGCAGCAGGTCACCAACCCCCAGGGCACCGTCTTCTCCATCAAACGCTTCATGGGCCGCCGCCACGCCGAGGTGACCCACGAAGAAAAGATGGTCCCCTACGACGTCACCGGCGCCGGCGGAGACCTCGTCAAGGTCGAGGTCCGCGGCAAGCCCTACACCCCCCAAGAGCTCTCGGCCATGGTCCTCCAAGACCTCAAGAAGACCGCCGAGGACTACCTGGGCGAACCCGTCGACAAGGCCGTCATCACCGTCCCCGCCTACTTCAACGACGCCCAGCGACAGGCCACCAAAGAAGCCGGCGAAATCGCCGGCCTCTCGGTCGAACGCATCATCAACGAGCCCACCGCCGCGGCCTTGGCCTACGGCCTCGAAAAGAACGCCAACCAAAAAATCGCCGTCTTCGACCTCGGAGGCGGAACCTTCGACGTCTCGGTCCTCGACGTCGGCGACGGCGTCTTCGAAGTCCTCGCCACCAACGGCGACGGACACCTCGGCGGAGACGACTGGGACGAAGCCCTCATCGACCACCTCGCCGACGAGTTCAAGCGCACCGACGGCATCGACCTCCGCAACGACCCCATGGCGCTCCAGCGCCTCAAAGAAGCCGCCGAGAAGGCCAAGTGCGAGCTCTCCACCGCACAAGAAGCCTCGGTCAACCTCCCCTTCATCACCGCCACCCAGGACGGCCCCAAGCACCTGAACATCACCGTCACCCGGGCCAAGTTCGAGCAGCTCTGCGCCGAGCTCTTCCAGCGCCTGCGCATCCCCTGCGAGACCGCCCTCAAAGACGCCGGCCTCTCCGGATCCGACATCGAAGAGGTCGTCCTCGTCGGCGGGTCCTCCCGCATCCCCAAGGTCCAAGAGATCGCCAAGTCCGTCTTCGGCAAGGAGCCCAACCGCAGCATCAACCCCGACGAAGTCGTCGCCCTCGGCGCGGCCATCCAAGGCGGCGTCCTCCAAGGCGACGTCAAGGACGTCCTGCTGCTCGACGTCACCCCCCTGTCGCTCGGCATCGAAACCGCCGGCGAGGTCATGACCCGCCTCATCGACAAAAACACCACCATCCCCACCAGCAAGAGCCAGGTCTTCTCGACCTACTCCGACAGCCAGCCCCAGGTCGAGATCCACGTCCTCCAGGGCGAGCGCGAGTTCGCCAAGGACAACCGCACCCTCGGCCGGTTCGTCCTCGACGGCATCCCACCCGCCCCACGCGGAACCCCCCAAATCGAGGTCACCTTCAACCTGGACGCCAACGGCATCCTCAGCGTCGCCGCCAAAGACCAGGGCACCGGCAAGGAGCAGTCCATCGAGATCAAGGGCTCCTCGGGCCTGTCCGACGACGAGATCGACCGCATGAAGGCCGACGCCGAGGCCCACGCCGACGAAGACAAGGCCAAACGCGAGCTCGTCGACCTCAAGAACCAGGCCGAGTCCGTCGTGTTCCAGCTCAAGAAGCAGCTCGAAGAGCACGGCGAAGCCATCGGCGCCGAAATCCGTAGCAAGATCGAATCGTCGGTCTCCAACGTCGAAGACAAGATCAAAGGCGACGACAAAGACGCCCTCCAAGCCGCCCTCGACAGCCTCCAGACCGACGCGCAAGAGCTCGGCAAGGCCGTCTACGAGGCCCAGACCGCCGGCGCCACCAACGCCTCGCCCGACGGCGGCCCCGCCTCCGACACAGCGGACGCCGACGACGCGACCGAGGGCGACGACGACGTCATCGACGCCGAATACGAAGTCAAAGACGCCAAGTAGGCCCCGAAAGGCTTGCGGCGATAGCACGGCCCCGAACCCAGCCCGCGGCTCTCACGAGTCGCGGGTTTTTTCTTGCGCCCGCCACCCGTGTGAGCGCCACGCAACCGCGGGCCCCCAAGCTTCGGCCCACCCAGCCGCCCCTCACCCCCCGTCCAGCATCGCCTCCGGCTCAATCCCAACCGAGTCGCACCACTTCGCGTACTCGGCCGGCGCCACCTCGCTCGGCTTGATCTCGCTGCGCCCGCCCCAGAACACGTTGGTGTACGCCACGCCGATGCCGGCCTCTTCCAGGTGCGCGTCGATCGCCGCCTTATGCGCCAGCACGCGCTCCTTCTCCAGCCCGTGGGCCACGCCCATCACGTTCACGCCGGCGAACTCGGGGCCGCCCTCACGCCAATACGCGTGGGTCATGCAGTGGTGACGACCGACCTCTTGGCCGGCGTCGATCTCACGACCGGCCGGAACCTTCCAGTGGAACAGCGCGTTGAACCGCGTGACCCGCGCCCCGTCCGCCGACGGCTTCACGTGCTCCAAGAACGCGCTAAACCGGCCCATCAACCCCAGCGACTCCAGCCCCCGCGCCGCCTCCACAAACGCCTCGAGAGACATCCCCGCCTCCTCCGCACGACCGGACCACAGGCCGCCATCCGCCCGCAGCTCCTCCGCCGCAAACTCACGCTTGAGCGCCGACACCACCCGCCACTGCTCGGGGCTCAGCGGCACGACACGCGTGTCGATCACCCGACCCGGCTCGTCGGTCCGCGCCCCCGGCTCCATCGACCGTCGGCGCAG
>JBCCXV010000217.1:0-4862 GCA_039191195.1 Planctomycetota bacterium | reverse complement strand
GATGCGGCGTTTGCGCTGGGCGCGGGTCATGGCGAAGAGCCGGCCGACGAAGTGCAAGTAGGCGTCGACGCGCATCTCGGGGTAGAGCGGGCTGGTTTCGGGGAGGTAGCCGACGCGGGCGCGGGCGGCGTGGGGGTGGTCGGCCAGGGAGGCGCCGTCGATCCGGGCGTCGCCGGCGGAAGGTCGCAGGCAGCCGGTGAGCAGGCGCAGGAGGGTCGACTTGCCGGCGCCGTTGGGGCCGACCAGGCCCACGAGTTCGCCGGGCGGGAGCTCGAAGCTCACGCCGCGCAGGGCGTGGACCGGACCGTATCGCTTGGCCAAGGCGTCTGCGGCGATCATGCGGGGTCCGCGGCGGGCAAACGCGCATTGTAAGGGTTGAGCCGGGTGGGCCCGCTTGCAGGAGGCCGGCGGGTATTCTGCCGGCGACGGGGCGGGCGTTGGTCCGCCACCGCGATTACGTCACGCCGCACTCGGAGCCCACCATGCCCTTCTCGCGCAAGACGTCGCTCTCCGTTGGACTGTCCGCTTGCCTGGCCGTGATGGCGATGGGCCTCGGCGGCTGCGAGATGCTCACCGGCGGTGGGTCGGAAGAGGCGTCGTCCGAGGATCGGCAGCGCGTCGTGGGCTCGGTGACCGAGGTCTACAACACGGCTGGACAGGTGTTCGCGCAGCTGGGCATCGAGCGGGCTGGCGGGCAGAACGCCGGCGTGTACGCCGCGCTGGTTGGTAAGGCCGACAACGGCTCGGGTGTGCAGGTCTACGTGTACGCCGCCGAGGGAGGCAAGAGCGACTTCGTCGTCACCACGAGCGACCCCGTGGACCTCGAACTGCAAGCGAAGGTCGCTGCGGCGATCCTGCTGCAGCGTGGCGAGTGACAGCGCGTTGGGGGATCAGGCCCCGCCGACCGTGAGCGGCGCCGGTTGCGGGCGTGTTTGGTGGGTGGGTTCGACGACGAGGTTGAGCGGCATGCGTTTGCCGTCGGGCCCCTTGGGGGGGATCTGGTCGTTGTCGATGATGCGCTGGATGGCCATGACGCCCTCGATGAGCGTTTCCGGGCGTGGCGGGCAGCCGGGCACGTAGACGTCGACGGGGATGAACTGGTCGATGCCCTGGACGGTCGCATAGGTGTCGAAGACGCCGCCGGTGGAGGCGCAGGCGCCCATGGAGATGGTCCACTTGGGCTCGGTCATCTGGGCGTAGATGCGTTGGAGGACGGGCAGCATCTTCACCGAGACCCGGCCGGCGACGAGCATGAGGTCGGCCTGGCGTGGGCTGAAGCGCATGACCTCGGCGCCGAAGCGGGCCAGGTCGTACCGGCTGGAGGCGGTGGCCATGAGTTCGATGCCGCAGCAGGCGGTAGCGAAGGGCATGGGCCAGACGCTGGACCTGCGGGCCCAGTTGATCACCCGTTGCAGCTGCGTGGTCATGACCCCCTCGGCGGGGAGTGCGGCTTCGATGCCCATAGAACCGTTCCTTTCGCCCACAGTGTAGTCGGCCAAGCGGGGCCGGTTGCGTGGCGGATCCCGGCCGACGGCCGATAGCGGGGGCATGGCTTCGCCCGCGCAACCCGATCCGGCGTCACCACCGGCGCCCTGGCCCGCCCGCGGGAGCCTGGTGGTGCTTAGCGACGACTGGGGCCGTCACCCCTCGAGTTGCCAGCACCTGGTGGGCCAGCTGATGCGCCAGCGGCCGGGCCTCGACGTGTTGTGGGTGAACACCATCGGGATGCGCCGGCCGAGCCTGACGCTGGCCGACGCGAAGCGGGCGCTGGGCCGGCTGCGTCGTCGGCCCGCAGGGCAGAGCGGGTCGGCGGGCGGCGCCGTTTCCGGAAGACCGACGCCGCGTGTGGTCTCGCCGTGGATGTACCCCGGTTTCCGCTCCGGCTGGCAGCGGCGGTGGAACGCCAACGCGCTGGTGCGTGCGGCGTTGGGCGCCGTCGCGCAAGACCACCGACCGGCGACGCTGCTGACCACGCTCCCGATTACCGCGGACGTGATTGAGCCCTTGCGAGACGCTGGTGTGATCGACCGCGCGGTGTATTACGCCGTGGACGACTTCTCGCAGTGGCCTGGCGTCGACGGGCGCGCGATGGACGAGATGGAACGCCGTCAGGCCGTGCGGGTGGATGCGGCGGTGTGCGCGGGCGAGGCGCTGCGCGACCGCGTAACGTCGATGCTTCAAGGCGGGCGCGTGCCGCCGGATGAGGTGGGGCTGCTGCCGCACGGCGTGGACGTGGAGGCGTGGTCGCTCGAACGGGTCGCGCCGATGCGCTCGTCGTCGTCCCGCGATGTCGGTCGGCCGCGATTCGTATTCTGGGGTTTGATCGATGCGCGGATGGACGCCGGTTGGCTTCGGGCGCTGGCGGCGGAGCAGCCCGGGGCGGAGATCGAACTTGTGGGACCGGCACAGGCGGTGGGGTCGGTTGCGGGCATCCCGGGGGTCGAGCTGCCGGGGCCGGCGTTGTACGACGAACTGCCGAGATGGGCGGCCGGCGCCGACGTGCTGGTGATGCCCTACGTCGATGCGCCGGTGACGCGGGCGATGGCGCCGCTGAAACTGTTGGAGTATCTGGCGGCGGGCTGGTTCGACGGCTTCAAGCCGGTGGTCGTGCGGAACCTGCCGGCGACGCGTCCCTGGGCCGACTGCTGCGACGTGGTGGACACCGCCGAGGCGTTCGCCCGGGTGTGCCGCGACCGGGCCGCGGCGGGGTGCCCGCCCGAGCAGGCCGAGGCCCGTCGCCGGCGGCTGGCGGGTCAGGCGTGGTCCGAGAAAGCGCGGGTGCTCGCGTCCGTTTTGTTTGCGGAGGGCGGCCTGCGCAAGGACCGATAGCCCTGGTGTATGGCCTGCCTCTTCAAAGGGATTGCGCGCGCATTGGGTGTGGCCGCGGCCGCGCCGCATCTGGTGGGGTACGCCGGTCTGCGGCTGCTGACGTCGCGTGATCAGGCGTTCTCGATGGCCAGCGAGCGGCTGGCGTGCATCCCCGGCTTGGTGGGGGTGTACACCCGTCAGGCGTTCTACCGCTGGACGCTCGCGGGCTGCGGCCGGGGCGTCTACTTCGGCTTCATGACGGTGCTCAGCAAGGCCGAGGCGCGGATCGGCGACGGGGCGTATCTCGGCCGGTTCTGCGTGATTGGCGCGGCGGACATCGGCGCCGGGGCCAAGCTGGCCGACCGGGTGCAGGTGCTGTCGGGCCGGCGGCACCACCAGGCGGCGGCCGACGACGAATCGCAAGCGGCGACGGCCGGGCGGATCGACGCCGACGGCGTACGTTTCGAGCGCGTGTCGGTGGGCCCGGGCGCCTGGATCGGGGCCGACGCGGTGGTCATGGTCGACGTGGGCGCCGACACGGTTGTGGGCGCCGGCGCCGTGGTGACGCGCCCGGTGGCCGACGGTCAGACCGTCGCCGGCGTGCCGGCCCGCCCGGTCGCGGCGATCGCCCCGGACGCGAGGAGGGCGGCGTGAGCTTCGAGGGCACGTCCGCCAAACGGATCGACCCGGCCGACGCCCCGCCTCGGCTGCGCCTGCAGGGCGCGACCATCAGCGTCGAGGCCGTGGGCGCCATGGACGACCCGACCGACCGTCAAGAGCTCCAAGCGATGGTGCGGCGCGCCGCGGCGTCGCCCTCGGCCCGCGTGGGTCACGAGATGCACCCCGACTGGTTGGCGGTCTTGAGCGACGGCTTGCGGCATCGCCCGCGCGGCCTCGCGGCGCGACGGCCCGACGGCGGGCTGGCCGGCTGGATGCCGCTGGTCGAAGTGAAGTCTCGCCTGTTTGGCAAGCACCTGTCGTCGCTGCCGTACCTGAACCGCGCCGGCCTCGTGGCCGAGACGGACGAAGCCCGCGACGCCTTGCTCGACGCCGCGTGTGACACGGCCGACCGGCTGGACGCGCGCCAGCTGCTGGTCCGCTTCGATGGCGAGGCGCCGGACCATCCCGCGTGGACGGGCCGACGCGACGACAAGCCCCGTTTGCTTCTGGACCTGCCCGGCGATGCTTCGTCGCTCTGGGGCGCGATCGCGGCGAAGGTGCGCAACCAGGTCCGCAAGGGCGGTCGGCAGCCGTTGGAGTTCGCCTTCGGGGGCGAGGAGCTCCTGGCTGGTTTTTACGACGTGTTCGCAGAGAACATGCGCGACCTGGGCACGCCGGTGTACCCGCGGGGGTTGTTCGCGTCGATCCTTCGGCGGTTCCCGGAGGAAGCCGAACTGGTGACGGTGCGGCTCGGCCGGGAGTGCGTGGGCGGGGCGCTGCTCGTGCACGACGCCTGGGCCGGTTCGCGGACGACCCAGGTGCCGTCGGCGAGCTGCTTGCGCAAGACCAACCCGCTGTCGGTGAACATGGCGATGTACTGGCGTTTGTTGGAGCGTGCGATCGAGCGCGGCGCGCGCACGTTCGACTTTGGGCGCTCGACCGTGGGGTCGGGGCCTTATCGGTTCAAGCGTCAGTGGGGCGCGTGGCCGCGGGCGACCGCGTGGGCCAGCGTGGTGCGTCGCGGCGGAGAAGAGGACCTGCGGCCCGACGGCCTCAAGCACCGCCGGCGGGTGGAGGCCTGGAAGAAGCTGCCGTTGCGGCTGACCCGGGCGATGGGCCCGGCGATCGTTCGGGGCGTGCCGTGACCGGTCCGGGTCCGTCAGGCCGTGGCGCGCGGCGCGGCGTCGGGCATCAGCGGCGGGCCCTGGACTTCCAGGACGAGCGGGATCACCAGCGAGAAGGTGGCGCCGTGACCGGGCGACGATTCGATGTCGATGTCGCCCTGGAGCAGGCCGGCGAGGTCGCGGGCGATGGTGAGGCCCAGGCCGGTGCCGCCGTGGGCGCGGGTGACGGTGGGGTCGAGCTGGACGAACTTGTCGAAGACGCGTTCGCGG
>JBCCXV010000216.1:0-4862 GCA_039191195.1 Planctomycetota bacterium | reverse complement strand
TGGGCCGGCGTGCTGGGCGTGGGGCTGTACTTCTGGTTCTCCGGCCGGGTGTGGTGCCGGTTCGCGTGCCCGCTGGCGGCCTTGATGCACATCTACGCCCGGTTCAGCCGGTTCCGGATCCTGGTGGACAAGAAAAAGTGCATCTCGTGCAACGTCTGCACCAGCGTCTGCCACCAGGGCATCGACATCATGAACTTCGCCAACAAGGGCCAGCACATGCAGGACCCCGAGTGCGTCCGGTGCTCGGCCTGCGTCCAGATGTGCCCGACCGGCGTGCTCACCTTCGGCCAGGTCAACAAGAAGACCGGCGAGGTGATCGGCGTCGACCCGGCGTGGCTGGACGCCAGCCCGGTCAACATCCGCGAAGGCCAGATCACCGTGAACGGCAAGGTGGTCCGCAGCCGCAAGCCCAAGGCCGTGGCCTGACCGGCTCGGGCCGCGCGGTTCTGGCCGCCGGCGAACTCCGGTAGTCTGTCGTGATTCGGGCGGCGGCCTGCCCGCGCTTCTTCCCACTTTGGAGTCGACCCATGCGTACGTCCCGCTTCTCGTTTGTGCTGACCGCCGCGGCCCTGGGCCTGACCGCCGGGTGTAATACCGGCCCCGAAACCGATCCGGCCACGCAGCCGGCCGCGGATGCGGCGGTCTCCGTCGAGCGGTTCGCCGAGACCCAGCCCTCGACGCAGCCCGACGCCGTGGTCGCCTGGATCGACGACCGCGTTGCGGAAACCCAGCCTTCGACGCAGCCCGACGCCGTGGTCGCCTGGATCGACGACCGCGTTGCCGAGACGCAGCCCTCGACGCAGCCCGACGCCGTTATCGCGTGGTCGTATCGCGAGTCGACCGTGGCGTCCGAAGACAGCTCTGACACGGGCGTCGGCGGCGGTTGCGCAGGCGGCTGCGACAAGTAAGCCCGCTCGCAACGCGCAACCAAGAGAACCTTCGCCGAGGCGGGCCCGCACGCCCGCTTCGGCCTTCGTGTCGGCACGTCGTCCTGTTTGCGGCGGCGCCGCCCACCCCGGCCCAGTTCCCCATCGAGCCCCGCGAGGAGCCCCGCCATGAATGCCGCCGCCGCAGTCGTGATGACGTTCGCCGCCATGTTCGTGGGCAAGGTGGAGACCGCCCACCAGACCGAGGCCTACTACGCCGCTGCCGCTTGGCGGGCCGATCTGGCCGTCGAGTTCCCCGGCGCCTTCGAGCTCAACGGCCGGATGACCTTCACGCCCTCCATGGACAAGGCTCGGATGGACCTTTCCGACGGCACGACCGTGGTCTGGGACGGCGCCGACTGCTGGGTCTCGCCCCCCGAGGCCGCCAACCCCATGATGCGGTTCCACGTGCTCACATGGCCGTACTTCATGGCTCTGCCGCACAAGCTGGACGACCCGGGCACGACGCTGGAAGACGCCGGCGAGGTGGTGGCCGCGCCCGACACCCCGTACCCCGCCGCGAAGCTGACCTTCGGCGAGGGGGTGGGCGACGCCCCGGACGACTGGTACTACGTCTTGGCCGACAACGCCGGGGTCGTGCAGGCGTCGGTCTACATCGTGACCTATGCGGCCGAGGCCGAAGAGGCCGCGAAGACCCCAAGCATGATCCACTACCGGGATTACGTGCCCGCCGCCGGGGGCGTGCCGGTCCCGCGGACCTGGGTGTTCGGCTACTGGGACGCTCAGCAGGGCCTGACCGACGAGAAGGGCTCGGCCAAGCTCACCAACGTGGCCACGGTCGAGCCGGGTGAAGGATTCTTCGCCAAGCCCGAGGGCGCCGTCGCGGTCGCCGCCCCCTGAACGGTTTGGGCCGGGCGGCGGGGCATGAACGCCGGTTTTCCAGCGAGTTTCCCGGACCGGGCGGGCCTTTGGGTTCGGGTGAGGCCGGTGGTTGGCGCAGGGCCCGGGCTTGGATAGACTTCTCGGCTCGGCGCCGCCCGACCGGCGGTGCTGTTGGCGTGCCGAGGCCCGCCGGCACACGCCGAATCGCCTTTATCCGACCGTGGTTTGCCCCCCGCGGTCGTCCGACCGTTCCCGATCGAACCGGACCCCCATGCCCACGATCAACCAGCTCGTCCGCAAGCCCCGCCGGGCGCCCAAGACCAAGTCGAAGGTCCGTGACCTGGCCCAGTGCCCCCAGCGTCGCGGGGTCTGCCTCCAGGTCAAGACCACGACCCCCAAGAAGCCCAACTCCGCCCTGCGGAAGGTCGCCCGTGTGCGTCTTTCCAACGGCAAGGAAGTGACGGCGTACATCGGGGGCGAGGGCCACAACCTCCAAGAGCACTCGATCGTGCTCGTGCGTGGCGGGCGTGTCCGCGACCTGCCGGGCGTGCGGTACCACATCGTCCGCGGCGCCCTGGACTCGCTGGGCGTCGAGGGCCGCAACCGCGGCCGTTCGAAGTACGGCGTCAAGAAGCCCAAGGGCTAAACCTCATCCCGCCGGTCACTTAGAACCGGCCCCTCGGAGACCGCGACCCGATGCGGAAGTTCACCGCCGCCGACAAGCAGCTCAAGCCCGACCCCCGCTACGGCGACAAGACCCTGGCGCGGTTCATCAACTGCGTGATGCGCGACGGCAAGCGCACCGCCGCCCAGCGCATCGTCTACAACGCCCTCGACGAGATCGAGAAGCGCACCGAGGGCGAGGCCGACGGCCTCGAGGTCTTCCAGAAGGCCCTGGCGAACGTCCGCCCGAACGTCGAGGTCCGCTCCAAGCGCGTCGGCGGCGCCAACTACCAGGTGCCCATGCAGGTCAACCGCAAGCGGCAGCAGAGCCTGGCGTTCCGCTGGATCATCTCGGCGGTCCGCAGCGAGAAGGGCCGCCCGATGCACCTGCGGCTGGCCCGCGAGCTCTACGACGCCTCGCGCGGCGAGGGCAAGGCCGTCAACACCCGCGACCAGACCCACCGCATGGCCGACGCCAACAAGGCGTTCGCCCACTTCGCCTGGTAAGTCGCTTCTGGGTACCCATTTAGACGTAGATTGTTTGGGCGCTCTGTTGGGGTTTCCGAATCGATGCTGCGCCGATTCTCCTTGGTGCTAAGCCGGGGTTCTGCTAAGTTAGGGGGTCTGGCAAGGGGTGTCAGACCGGTGGGAAGCCTTTCGCAGGCCGTGCTGGGCGGGTCGTGGAACCCGCTCGGGCCCAGTTCTGTTTCACGTCTCGTCCCCGCGTTCCGCGGGAGATTATGGAGTTCGCCCATGCCGGATTCGATCCGTCGCCTCTGCCGTTTCCGCTTTGAGGGCCCGTCTGTCGACGAGCCGGTGATGTGGCGTTTGAGTCGGGCCGTGCCGGCCGTGGTGTTCGACCTCAAGCAGGCGGGCGTCCGGGACGGCGTCGGGGTGATCTCCGTCGAACTCGAGGGCGAACCCGAAGACGTCGACCAAGCCATCCAGTACATCGTCGGCGACTGCGGCGGCGTCGCCGAAGAGCTCGGCGAGGCCGTGGTGCTGGAGTCGGCCTGAGCGCCAAGGGAACGCCCTCTGGCCCCGCGGCCGAGCGACGCCCCGGCTAAGGTCCGGCGATGACCGCTGGCCCCCATTCTGGCTCTCCGCCTGGAGTCCCGCTCAGCCCCGCCTTGGAGCCCGATTCGGGGCCCGCGGGCGAGGCTCAGGGCTGGCGTCGTATCTACGACCGCCAGGCGCGGCTGCCGCAGGTCGGCCCGCAGGGGCAGGCCAAGCTGGCCCAGGCCACCGTCGGCGTGCTCGGCTGCGGGGCGCTGGGGTCGGTCACGGCCCAGTGGCTCGCCCGGGCAGGCGTGGGCACGCTGCTGCTGATCGACCGCGACGTCGTCGAGCCCACCAACCTCCAACGCCAGCTGCTCTACGACCGCGACGACGCCGCGACCGGCCGTCCCAAGGTCGAGGCGGCCTGCGAGCAGATCCGGCGGATCAACCCAGACGTGCGGGCGATCCCGCTGCCCGAGAACGCCGGCCCCGACACGATCGAGCGCCTCTGCGGGCTTGCGGAGGGCTCCGAGGTCCCACGGGCCGATGTCCTGGTCGACGGGTTCGACGGCTACCACGCCCGCTACGTCGCCAACGACTGTGCGCTGGCCCACGGCGTCCCCCTGGTCCACGGCGGGGCGGTGGGCACGTCCGGCTCGATGCTTGTCGTGCTCCCTGCGGTGAGCCGTCGATCGTCCGACGACGCCGAGCCCGCGTGGCTCAAGCAGGGCGGGGCCACGATCGACCTCGCCACCCTGTTTGGCGCCCCGCCCCCGCCGGGCTCGACGCCCACGTGCGAGACGGCCGGCGTGCTGGGCCCGGCCGTGGGCGTGGTCGCTTCGCTCCAGGCCGCCGAGGCGATCAAGATCCTGCTCGGCGATTGGGCCTCGGTCAGCCGTGACCTCTGGCGGATCGACCTGTGGGAGGGCCGGATCGACCGGTTCGCGACGCCGCGGCCCGAGGTCGTCGACCCGGACTCGCTCGCGTTGCCGTACCTCCGGGCGCCGGCCAGTCCCGACGACGGCGCGTTGTGCGGGCGCGACGTGGTCCAGGTTTCTCCCGCAGCGGCCGGCGCTCCCATCGACCTCCAGGCCCTCGGAGCCCAGTGGCGCGTCGATCACGGCGACCGCGTCTCGGCCACGCCGCACGTCGCGCGCCTGAGCCTGACCGAGGGCGAGGCCGCCCGCGCCCTCACGGTGTTCCGCGACGGGCGCACGCTCGTGCACGGCGCCGCCGACACCGCCGCGGCCCGCGCCCTAGTCGATCGCTACGTACGATCCTGAGACCGCCGTCGCGCCGCCTCCGTGCTGCGGCGCCGCGGGCCGGCTCGCCGACCGCGGGGCGTACACTCGCGGCCATGACCGACGCCACGGGCGCTCCCATCTACCTCGACCACGCCGCGACGGCCTGGCCCAAGGCCGAGGGCCTGGG
>JBCCXV010000215.1:0-4869 GCA_039191195.1 Planctomycetota bacterium | reverse complement strand
TTCGGCCAGCACGCGGCCGAGCGCGCCGGCCGCATCCACCCGGTCGGTTTCAACGGGCGAAACCTCGGCCAACAACCGGTCTAGCGCGTCTTGCGGCGACATCAACCCCATCACGCGTCCCCCGCCCAGACCGGGAGCTTCCAGAGCGGGACTTCCTGCTTCATCCGCTCGATGTACGCCGACGCGGCACGCAGCCCCTCGGCCCGGTGCGCCGACTGGACCCGCAACAGAAACGAACACGCGCCCACGGGCACACGGCCGACGCTGTGCAAGACTTCGATCGCGCGTACTCCCGTTTCTTCGAGAATGTCCTGAGCGATGCGCACCCCCTCGTTCTGGGTCATCGGCGGATACGCCTCGTAGTCGAGCGCAACCAACGCCCGGCCTCGCTCGGACCGGCGAACCACACCGCAAAACTCCAGCACGGCGCCGACTTCGTTCGCCTCGCCCAGCGCATCGACGGACGCGGCAACCCGGCCCTGGCCCGCCTCGATGGGCCCATCGACCAGCTCGAACGAGATGACGCCGGCGCCGCTCATCCGCCGGAGATCAGCCCGATGAGCGCGACCTCGGCCGCGGGGTCGACCACGTCTTCGGGCGCGAGCACCCGGTGGTCCACCGCCACCCGGCTGGCCGGCGCCGAGGCCGCCAGCGCCGGGCAGGCTTCGGCGATCCGTTCCAGGAGCTGGCCGGCCGTCACCGCGCCGCCCGCCGGGCCGTCCAGCTCCAGCACGCGTCGGCCCGCGAGCTGGGCCTGCGGGCCAAACAGCCGTACTTCAAACATCACGGCATGCGGATCGGCCACGCACAGGCTCCTTCCAGCGCACCAGCGAATCGGTCCGCGCCCGCGGACCACAACCTTGGCCCGAGCTTAGCAGCACCCCCACGCCGCCCCGCCGGGCTAGGCTGACCCCATGGCGCAAACGCCCCTGACGCACGTCGATCCCGACGGCCGGTCGCGCATGGTCGACATTGGCGACAAGCCCGTCACCCGTCGCACGGCCCGGGCCGAGGCCTGGGTCGAGGTCTCTCCGCAACTCGCGCAAGCCATCCGCGACAACGCCCTGGCCAAGGGAAGCGTGCTCGAGGTCGCGCGACTCGCCGGCATCGCCGCGGCCAAGCGGACCGACGAGCTCATCCCGTTGTGCCACTCTTTGCCGCTCGACGCCGTCGACGTCGACCTGTCCCTCGAAGCCGAAGGCGTGCGCATCGAGACCCGGGCCACCACGTCCTGGAAGACCGGCGTCGAGATGGAGGCGCTCACCGCCGCCAGCGTTGCGGCGCTCACCGTGATCGACATGGGCAAGGCCGTCGACAAGGGCGTCGTCGTCCGGTCGATCCGCCTGCTCGAAAAGACCGGCGGGCGCAGCGGCGACTGGACCGCACCCCCCACATCGCCACCACCCGACGGGGCCCACGGATGAGTAGCCCCACGCCACTACGCTTTGCCGTACTCACCGTGAGCGACCGTTGCAGCCGCGGCGAGACCGAAGACCGCTCCGGCCCGGCCGTACGCCAGTGGATCGAGAAGAACCTCGGCGGCCAATGTGTGGCGGCCGAATTGGTGCCCGATGGGGTCGACTCCGTGCGCTCCGCCGTGACCGGCTGGCTCGAACGCGACGAGCCGCCTCACTTTGTCGCCACCACCGGCGGAACCGGCTTCGCCCCGCGCGACCACACGCCCGAGGGCGTCGCGCCGCTCATCGACCGCCCGGCGCCGCAACTGCTCGACCTCGCCCGGTTGCGATGCCTGGCCAAGACGCCCCTGGCCTACGCCTCCCGCGGAGTCGCCGGCGTGGCGGGGTCGACGCTCGTGATCACGCTGCCCGGCTCGCCGCGCGGCGCGGTGGAGGTGCTCGACGCTCTGGGGGAGGTGCTTCCTCATTCGCTGCGGCTGCTGCGCGGCCTGCCGGGTCTGCAGAACACGACGCCCGCGCCCACGGCCGCGTCATGACCGCCGCGCTAGCGCGAACCGATCGCACCGCCTCCCGCCCCAAGCACAAGCCACCCCCGGCGCCCATCCCCTTCCGCTGGGGCCCGCGCGAGGCCGCCGGTGCGCTCGGCGACCTCGGCACGTTTCTCCCGATCAGCCTCGGCCTGGCCGTGATGTGCGGCATGCGCTTCGAGGCGATCCTGCTGTTCGCCGGGCTGATGAACATCGCCAGCGGGTGGCTGTTCCGTCAGCCCCTGGCCGTGCAACCGATGAAGGCCATCGCCGCGGTCGCCATCGCCGGCGCCCTGTCCCCGGGGACCATCGCCGCCGGCGGGCTCCTGACCGGCGCCATCGTCCTGGGCTTGGCCTGGGTCGGCGGGCTCGACCGGCTGCTGCGCTGGATCCCACCCGTCGTGCTGCGCGGCCTCCAGCTCGGCGTCGGCCTCAAGCTCGTGTGGACCAGCGTCGACACCGCCTACGCCGATCACGGGCTCGACCCCGCCCTCGGGTGGCTCGCGGTCGTCGCGGTCCCGCTGATCTGGAAAGCAACCCGGCGGGCGCCGGTCGTCCTGGTCGTGTTCGCCGTGGGGTTGGCGATGGCCTGGAGGCAAGCCGACGCTACGTGGTCTTGGAACTGGCCCGTCGCGCCGCTCTGGCCGAGCAACGCCGACTGGTTCGACGCCGCCTGGCTCCTGGCGCCGGCCCAGGTCCCGCTCACGCTGCTCAACTCGGTCGCCGCCGTCTGTTTACTCAGCGCCGACCTCTTCCCCGGCCGCGGGCTGCCGCCCAAGCGCGTCGCCGTGAGCGTCGGCTGGATGAACCTCCTGTGCACACCCCTGGGCGGCATGCCCATGTGCCACGGCTCGGGCGGGCTCGCCGGCCAGCACGCCTGCGGGGCACGCACCGGCGGTAGCGCCATCCTGCTGGGCCTGGCCAAGATCGGCGTGGCCTTCGCGCTGGGCGCCGCGGCCGTCGACCTTCTCCAGGCCTACCCGCCTTCGATCCTCCATGCGCTGCTCATGCTCGCCGGCGGGGCGCTGGCTTGGCGTGGGCTGAGGCCCTGCTTCGATCGGCCAGGACGCGGGACCACGCTCGGGGCCTGCGCCGCCGTGGCCGCCGCCGTCTTCGCCGGGCACACCCTGGTGGGCGTCGCCGTCGCGGCGATGATGCTGCGACCCGCGCGTGCCGCCCCAGCGCCGCACGACGCCGGTGCAGCGACCCACGGCGATCGCTAGGTTGGGCGTCCATGCCTTCCTGGACCGTGCACGCGCAGCTCGTCGACATCCCCGCCCGCCGCATCGCCCCCGCCGCCGTCACGGTGGACCGGGGCCGTATCACCAGCATCGCACCCAGCACAGAGGCCGGCGACACCTACCTGCTGCCCGGCTTCGTCGACGCCCACGTCCACATCGAAAGCTCGATGCTCACCCCGGCCCAGTTCGCCCGCACCGCGGTCGTGCACGGCTCCGTCGCCACGGTGAGCGACCCCCACGAAATCGCCAACGTCTTGGGCACCCAAGGCGTCGAGTACATGCTCGAAAGCGCCGCCCGCAGCCCCTTCAAGTTCGCCTTCGGCGCCCCGAGCTGCGTACCGGCCACGGCGTTCGAGACCGCCGGCGCCACGCTCGGGCCCGACGACGTCGCCGCCCTGCTCAACGACCCGCGGATTTACTACCTCAGCGAGGTCATGAACTTCCCCGGCGTGCTGGGGCACGACCCCAACCTGCTCGCGATGATCGAATCGGCCCGAGCCGTCGACAAACCCGTCGACGGCCACGCGCCCGGCCTTCGCGGCGACCTGGCCCGCCAGTACCACGCCACGGGCATCTCCACCGACCACGAGTGCTTCACGAAAGAAGAAGCGCTCGACAAGCTCCACGCCGGCGCCTCGATCCTCATCCGCGAAGGCTCGGCGGCCCGCAACTTCGACGCGCTCTGGACGCTCATCGACGCGTTCCCCGGCCGGACCATGCTCTGCTCCGACGACAAGCACCCCGACGAGCTGTTGCAAGGCCACCTCAACGTACTGGTGGCCCGGGCCGTCGAGCTCGGGGCCGACCTGTTCCACACCCTCCGGGCCGCGTGCTGGACGCCCGTCGACCACTACAAGCTCCCGGTCGGACGCCTGCGGGTCGGCGACCCGGCCGACTTCATCGAGGTCGAGTCGCTCGAGAGCTTCCGCGTCCGCCGGACCTGGATCGACGGCCAGTGCGTCGCAGAGAGCGGCGCCTCGCGCCTGGCCGCGCCGTCCGAGACGCCGATGAACCGCTTCGAGGCCACGCCAAAGCGCCCAGAAGACTTCACCGTGCCCGCCGAGGCCGGGGCCAAGCTGCGGGTGATCGAAGCCCTGGACGGCCAACTCGTCACGCGCGCCATCGCCGCCGACGCGCGGGTGGATAACGGCAAGGCCCTGGCCGACCCCCGCCGCGACCTGCTCAAGCTCGCCGTCGTCAACCGCTACGCCGACGCGCCCCCGGCGGTGGCCTTTGTGAAGGGCTTCGGCTTACAGCGGGGCGCGCTCGCCGGGTCGGTCGGACACGACTCGCACAACATCGTCGCCGTCGGAGCAACCGACGACGAGCTCGCCGCGGCCGTGAACGCCGTCATCGCAAACCAAGGCGGCCTCTCGGCGGTCCACGGCAACCGTGCCGAGACGCTGCCCCTGCCCGTCGCCGGGCTGATGTCGCTGGGCTCCTGCGAGCAGGTCGCCGAGCAATACCAAGCCTTAGACAAACTCGCCAAAGCGATGGGCTCGACGCTGCGGGCGCCCTACATGACCCTCAGCTTCATGGCCCTGCTGGTGATCCCCAGCCTCAAGCTCAGCGACCAAGGCCTGTTCGACGGCGACGCCTTCGCCTTCACCCCCGCGATCGCCTGAAACACCCGCTCAACTCCCGCGGTAGGTGCTGTAGCCATACGGCGACAGCAGCAGCGGC
>JBCCXV010000214.1:0-4879 GCA_039191195.1 Planctomycetota bacterium | reverse complement strand
CTGATGTACAACCCCGCCAGCGGCGAGGGCTATCAGCCTGATCCGGAGGAAGAGCCCAACCGCCGGGCGATCCCCAACCGGGTTGAGTATGTCGAGCTCTACAACGCCGGCGACGCTGCGGTGAACCTGCGCGGCTGGCGGCTGCGGGACGAAGACGGCAGCACGGGCGTGATCCCGCCCGGCCCGCCGCTCGCGCCCGGGCAGGCGGTGCTCTTGATCCCGGCCGAGCACACCGAGGCGGACTTCCGCGCGGCGTGGAGCGTCCCGCCGGCGGTGCGCGTGGTGCGTTTGGACAGCTGGGGGCCCGACGGCCTCAACAACCTCGCCAACGGCCCGAGCGCCCAAAACGAGATCCTCGACCTGGTCGACGGCCAAGCCCAGCTCGTCGACCGGGTCAACTACGACGACGCCGCGCCCTGGCCGAGCGATTCGCCCGACGGCCCGAGCATCTATCTCGTGCCCGAGGTGCTCGGCCCCGGCGCCGATCCGGCCCTCTCCAATGACGACGGCGCCTCCTGGGCTCGCTCGTCCGACGGCGTGCACGGCGCGCGGACCGCGCAGCCCGGCGGGTTCTACCGCCCGGGCGACGTCGGCTCGCCGGGTGTCGTGGTCAAGCCCGGCTCTTGATGTCGTCGACAGGTCTAGGCGTCGCGTGGTTTGCCCGGCGCGCCTTCGAAGTCGCCCCCCCAGTCGTCGCCGGGTTCTCCACCGAACGCATCGGGCTCGGGGGAGCCTCCCGATGACGAAGGTTCAAGCGCGGCGAGCGCCGCCGCCTCGCGATATTCGCGGTCGAAGGCGCCGTTGCGTTCGAGTTCGCGTTGGAGCTTGCGGCCGTAGCGGAAGAGCATGAGCTCGCAGCTGGGGCACTTCCACGCCGGCAGCCGGTTCGGGCGGAGCACCGCGTGGGTGCCGGGCAGGTGCTCGGCCATGGGTTTGCTGCGGTGGTCGTGGTTGCGGATGAACTTGAGGCCTTGGGACACCGACAGATACCCGCCGACCATGTAGCCGTGGCAACTGGGGCAGCGCACGCTTTGGCTGGGGTTGTGCATTCTCCAAGCCTACCCGGCACGTTTGGCTGCGGTGGGCGATGGCCGCGTGGCGCGGTGTCAGCGGGCCCAGAGCCGGGCCGGTTCGCGCCGGGGCACGGGTTCGAGCGCCCGGTAGGCGATCGCCATGGAGAAGCCGACGATCAGCAGCAGTCCGCCGTAGAGCAGGGTCGTGCGGATGGCCATGAACGGGCGCACGCAGAGGTTGACGTACGCGTTGGTCGCCTGCGGCACGCCGATGATCCCGGCGGCGAAGTCGAGCATCTGCTTCTCACGCCAGAGGGCCGGGTCGGCGGTCTGGACGTGGGCGTCGAGCTTGGCCAGCACGATGTTCTGCTGGTCGACGGTCAGGGCGTCGAGGTCGGAGCCGAACCGGAGCTTGGCCGACAGCAGCTGGGCCTGCCGCTCGAGCATGCGGTTGGTCTTGAGCAGGTCGGCGTCGGCCAGGGCGATCGCGGCGGCCGGGTCGGCCTCGGTCGCCTCCGGTCGTAGGTCGGCGTAGAGCTGCGCCATCTCGTCTTGGATGAACGCGAACATCTCTGGCGAGGCGTCCACGGCGACAACGTCGGAAAAGGCCTCGCGGATCTGCTTTTCTTCGAGCGGTTTCGCCGTCCACCAGCCATTGCGAAGCGGGTCGGTGATGGCTTGGCGCTGCTGGGCGAAATAGCCGCCGGCGAGCTCCTTGTTGCGGAGCAGGTAGCTGTGCAGCGGGCCCTGGGTGAAGACCTCGTAGTGGTTGGCGCTGCCGGGGTCCCAGGCGAAGGTCGGGAAGAAGGTCTCGACCACCACGCTGCTGCGGAGGCTCTCCATCGCGTCGACCAGCGGCCGACCGAAGGGGCGCACCGTCGCCGCGGCGCTGGCGCGCTGGGCGTACAGCCGGTTGAGCGTGCGGAAGTCGTAGTCGCGCGAGAACCAGTCGCGGTCGACCTCTGTCATGAACGACCGAAGCTTGGCCGCGTCGGGCGAGGTCATGAGGCTGCGGCCCGTGTGGACCGAACCCAGGCCCAGGGCCAGGCCCAAGGCGCCGACCACCAGGATCCGCCGACGCAGCCACCTCCCGGTCCGGGCGCCGACCCGTCGCCACCGGGCGCGACGCAGCCGGGACGCCGCGGAGCGTCCGGCCGGTTCGGTCCAGGGGGTCAGCGATGGGTCGTGCACGCGTGGGGCTCCGGAAGGCCTTTTGTCGCTGGTATCCAAGCGTCGGCCTGCTCTTCATCGGACGAGCGGGCCTCTGGTGTCGTTACTTCGCCCGTGCGGCTGGGGTTCTCGGAGTCGGGCCGCTGGGCGAGCCGCCAAACCCTCCGCAGAGCCCGCCGCCGGCTGGGCTGCCGTGAGAGTCTAGGGGTTCTGGGGCGTCCGCGGGCCGTCGGGGGCCGGACGTCCACCCCGGGTTATCTACCGTTTCATAATACCCCATGGCGGGCCGGGACGGAACACGGGTCGCCCCCAACCTCGGCGAGGGGGGCTCTCGGGCGGCAAACCCGGCCTAAGCGGCCCCGAGCGTCTGACCGATCTAGAGGTTCAGCGGCGGGACGGCCTGCCGTCGACGCCCCGCGCCCAGCCCCGGATCACTCCGGACCTCCCCCGGAACTTCGCCATGGCCGACCGCCGACGCGTTTCGCGAACCCCCGTGGCCGGCCTGCGGACCGGGCTGGGCCAGGTGATGGACCTCTCGCCCACCGGGGCGGCGCTGTTCTGCAAGGGCAAGCTCGCCGTGGCGGTCGGAGACGCCCTGTCTCTCACGCTCAGGCGGGACGGTGATGCGCTCGAAGTCGCTGCGAAGGTCGTGCGGATCGAGCCCGTCGGGCTGTTCCGGCACGAGGTGGCGGTGGCGTTCGACGCGACGTCGGCTGAGGTGAGCGCGGGCGTGGCCCGGCTGATCGCCGCCGCCGAGCGCGCCCCGGCCGAGGCGCCGTGCTCCTTGGCGGGGTGAGGGGGGCGACGCGAACCACGACGGAACCGTCGATCAACTGGACTTCGACGTCATGGCCCAGGAGTTCGGTGATCGCGCCGACGACGACTACCTCCTGACCGCACGCCAACGCGCGATCCGCATCCACCCGCAGCAGCCGTCGGCGTCGGGCCCTTCCGGAGGTTCGATCCTCGACGGCGTCGGCTTCCAGGGCTTGTTCCACGACGAAGACCTGGGCGACTTCGTCGCCGGCGGCGCCCTGGTCCACAACCGCGCACGCACCTACGTGCCCGAGCTCGGACGCTTCGCCCAACGCGACCCCCTCGGCTATCCCGACGGCCTATCCGCCTACGCCGCGTACCACGTCATGCGCGGGGGCGTCGATCCGTCGGGGATGCAGTCGGATCAATGGATCGTCGACAAGAAGTTACATGAGGGAGGCTCGATATTCGAGGGCATGGATCACTCCCAAAAACCTCTGACAGTTACAGAGGAAATCATCTTGGACGCGATAGGCGTCGTTGACCCAACCCCCACAACAGATCTCGCGCACGGTGCGTTGTTGGCAGATGAAGGCAGGCTCGATGATGCCGCATTGACAACCGCAGGAGTGATACCAGTCCTCGGCGATGCTTGGGGCAAGGGTACAAAGTGGGCAAAACGTGCCCTAGGTGGCATGCGAGATCTCTTCCGGCGATGCCCCCCGCACAAAAGAGCAGTTCCACCCGGGCCGGGCGCTGCGCCACCCAGCCCCGATTTGTCGTCAGGCCCAGCCAGCAAACCTCCGCCCAAGCCACCAAAAGAGTTTTTGCCGCCGACCAATCCTCCGAGAAACCCTCCAAGACCCGAGGACCTCCCGCCCGGACATACAATCCGGGAAAGTCCTCCCAATGAGATGTATCCTCATGGATACTGGAAGCAGTATAATGAGCGCGGGCAACCTGTGAATCCATCCACAGGGAGACCACCCTCAAATGTGACCAGACCTGAAGCCCGAGCAGAAACGCACGTGCCCAAGCCGCCACCCGAAGCATCATGAAAGCCGTTCAGATCGTGAAGGATATAAATAGCGAAACCGACCTGAGCTTCTTCGTGGGCGAGGAATTGACAGGCTTGCTGTTTGGGCGACACCATTTGATTTTTCACTTCGGTGACGATGTGTCGATTGGAATCGAGTCTGAAATCGAAGTCAGGGTGGGCAACGCGCCTGGTGTGCGTTTCCTGGATTTAATAGATTCGTCGCAGCACCTTGTAAAACTCTTGGCCCTTAAAATTATCTACGCAAAGCATGAGATGCCGTACACGCTTGCTTTAACATTCGAGAATTCTGTTACTGTGCGTGTTTTTGGAGATGTTTACGGGTACGAGTCTTATCAAATCAACTTTGGCGATAACGTTATTGTTGTGTAAGTCGGCAGCCCGGAGAAACTATGCGACCGCTGGTTCACGGTCTTGCACGACGACGCGTACTGCGTCATCGGCTTGGCCTACAGCACCCACGCCGGGACCGCCGGCGACCACAACCTCGTCGAACGCTACGCGTACGACGCCTACGGCCGGCGACACGCCTACGGCCAGCCCATCCAGTCCGCCGACTTCAACGAAGACGGCGCCGTCGACCTGCAAGACTTCACCATCTCTGAGTCACACTGACAGCCCCACATGCAAGACAGATGGGGTGTCGCGCTCCCGTCACACCGTCGCCGGTGCCGCGGACTCGCCGCGTCGTCGATCCGAGGACGGCTCGGCGCTGGTGCGCAGCAGGCAGTACTGGAACGCATCGGAGATCGCTTCCCAGCTGGCTTCGACGATGTTCTCGTGCACGCCGATGGTCGTGAACGCGAGCTCGGGCTCGCCCTCGCCCTGGGGTCGCAGGGCGAACGCGGCGGTCACGCGCACCTTCGCCGCGGTCTCGGCCGAG
>JBCCXV010000213.1:0-4886 GCA_039191195.1 Planctomycetota bacterium | reverse complement strand
GAGCTGCTGACGGATGCGGCGCCGCGGACGGTGGCGAACTTTGTGGGCTTAGCCCAGGGCACACGCCCGTTTAAGGACCCCGAGTCGGGTCAGTGGGTCGAGCGGCCGTTCTACGACGGGGTGATCTTCCACCGGGTGATCGAGAACTTCATGCTGCAAGGCGGCGACCCGCTGGGCACGGGCACGGGCGGGCCGGGGTATCGGTTCCCGGACGAGATGGACGCCTCGGCGCTCAAGCTCGACACGCTCAAGCTGTTCCCCGACGGGCCGGAAGGCGCGCCGCACCCGTGGCTGATGATCCGCGGGCAGGCGGATTTTGAGCGCACGATCGTCAGCCCGATCCTGGGCGAGGCCGGCGTGACGACGCAAGCGGAGATGGAGGCCAAGTACGACCAGATCCAGGCGCGTCTCCAGCAGTTGCTCAACGAGGGCACGATCGCGGAGCTGTACGCGATGCAGGGGTACGCGTATGAGGAGGGGTTGCCGTCGCAGGCGTTGGTGCGTGGCGCGGTGGCGATGGCGAACGCCGGTCCGAACACGAACGGTTCGCAGTTCTTCATCAACCAGGTGGCGACGCCGTGGTTGACGGGGCGTCACACGGTGTTTGGTCGTGTGGTTGGCGGGATGGACGTGGTGGACGCGATCGCGAAGCTGCCGACGGCGCGTGGCGACCGGCCGATCGAGCCGGTGGTGATCGAGTCGGTGGTGATCGAGGGCGAAGTCCCGGCGGAAGTGCTGGCGTTGGCGGCGGAGCCGGACCCGCGTGCGGTGCAGGAGTGATCGCGCTTAAGGCGTGAACGGCAGGTCGACGACTTGGGCTTCTGGCCAGGCGCCTTCGGCGGGCACGCGGAGGGTTGTGCCGGGCTTGTGGTAGGCGTGGTTGACCAGGGCCAGGGCGATGGGGGCTTGTCCGAGCAGGGGTGAGAGGGTGGAGCTGGTGACGACGCCGGCGGGTTTGCGCTGGGCGGGGTCTTCGTGGTGGGTGCGGACCTCGACGCCGGCGGCGGGCAGGGCGTCGTCTTGGATGCGGAGGCCGACGATGCGCCGCTTGGGCCGGCCGAGGTTTTCGGTGCGTGCGACGGCTTCTTGTCCGAGCCAGCAGCCCTTGGTGAGCGAGACGGTTTGTTCGAGGAGCTTGGGGCCGACTTCGTGGGGCGTGTTGGTGGGGCCGTAGTCGACGCGGAACCAGGGTTCGCCGGCCTCGAGTCGTGCGGTGTTGAAGGCGTCCCAGCCGACGGGCCTTCCGCGGAGGGAGGCGCGGCGGGCTTGGCCGGCGGTGGCGGCTTGGTTGGGGTGGTCGGCGTCGTGGGTTTGGGCGTCGGCCTCGGGCGACCAGCCGGCGTGGTCGAGCAGGGCTTGGTAGAGGGTGGCGGCTTGGTCGGCGGGGGCCCAGAGGGAGACGGCCGGCTCGCCGGCCTGGATGTCGAGGGTGGCCGAGGCGCGCACGCCGGCGATCTTGACGACGTGGGTCGTGCCGGGCGTGGTGGCGACCTTATCGATGGTGCTGACTTGTTGGGCGTCGGCTTGGGCGGGGTCGTCTTCGGCTTGGCGCAGGAGCTTGAGCGCGGCGGGGCCGATGGCGGCGAGGTTGGCGTAGCTTGGCGTGAGGTCTTGGATCTGGACGTCTTCGGCGAAGAGGCGCTGCTCCAAGAGGTCGTGGAGGGGTTTGAGGGAGGCGTGGTCGGTTTCGAGCCAGGTTCCTTGGTCGCCGTGGTGGACGCGGGCCTGGGCGAGGATGTGTCCGCGTTCGTTGAGCTGGAGGGCGTCGACGGTTTGGCCGGGCTGGAGGTCGGCGACGTGCTGGCTCAGGAGGCCGGCGAGGAAAGGGAGGGTGTCTTGGCCGGTGAGGCCGAGCAGGGCCTTGTGGGTCCAGGCGCACAGGCCGACGCGTCGGCGGAGGGCGGCGTACTCGGCCTCATAGGCGCCGAAGGACGCGGCGAGGGCGGGGGCGTTTTCGCCTTGGCCGAAGGGGAGCAGGGCGTCGGCGTGCTGGGCGATGGCGTCTTGGAGGGTGGTGTGTGCGGTCACGGCGAGGACGATAGGGATCGGGGCCGGGGTCGTGGGGCCATCACGGGCGGGACGCCGGCGCCACCGGAGGGCGGAGCGCATGGCGGGGGTGGTCTATATTGCCGGCCGTTTTGTCTGAACCCCGCGGCCCTCGGGCCGAGCCACGCGACGAGATGAAGGGCTTGTGATGAGCAAGAAGACGATTGCGGAGTTGGACCCCTCGGGCAAGCGGGTGCTGATCCGCGTGGACTTCAACGTGCCGTTGCGTGGGGGCGAGGTGACGGACGATCGGAGGATCCGGATGGCCCTGCCGACGATCCAGAGCGTGCTGGACCGCGGGGGCTCATGCGTGTTGATGTCGCACCTGGGTCGTCCGAGCGGGAAGGGTTTCGAGGCGGATTACAGCCTGGCGCCGGCGGCGAAGAAGCTGGGCGAGCTGCTGGGCAAGCCGGTGGCGATGGCGTCGGACTGTGTGGGTGAGGCGGCGAAGGCGGTGGTGGATCCGCTGGGTCCTGGGGATGTGGCCTTGCTGGAGAACCTGCGTTTCCACGCGGAGGAGAAGAAGGGCGACGAGGCGTTCTCGGCGCAGCTGGCGGAGCTGGGCGACGCGTATTGCAACGACGCGTTTGGCGCGTGTCACCGGGAGCACGCGTCGATGTACGGGGCGCCGAAGGCGATGAAGGCGTCGGGCAAGCCGGCGGTGCTGGGCTTCTTGGTTGAGAAGGAAGTGCGGTATTTGGATCAGGTGATGTCTTCGCCGGAGCGGCCGTTCGTGGCGGTGCTCGGGGGCGCGAAGGTGAGTGACAAGATCAAGGTGATCGACCGCTTGCTTTCGGTGTGCGACGAGGTGTTGATCGGCGGGGCGATGGCGTACACGTTCTCGCTGGCGATGGGCGGGTCGGTGGGCGACTCGCTGGTGGAGAAGGACAAGGTGGAGCTGGCGAGCTCGTTGGTGGCGCGGGCGGGGTCGAAGCTAGTTCTGCCGGTGGACACGGTGTGCTGCGACCGTTTCCCAAAGTCGGAGCAGGAGGTCCGTTCGGCGGAGGTGCGGACGGTGCCTGCGGGTGCGGTTCCGGATGGGTTTGAGGGCTTGGACATCGGCCCGGAGACGGCCCGGCAGTACGCCGAGCGGGTGTCGTCGGCGAAGACGGTGATCTGGAACGGCCCGATGGGGGTGTTTGAGGTCCCGCCCTTTGATGCGGGGACCAAGGCCGTAGCCGAGGCGTTGGCGGCGGGTAGCGGGACGTCGATCGTGGGCGGGGGCGACTCGGCGGCGGCGATCGCGCAGCTGGGGCTGGACGACAAGGTGACGCACGTGTCGACCGGCGGCGGGGCGAGCCTGGAGATGCTCGAGGGCAAGCGGTTCGAGACGGTGGCGGTGCTGGACGACGCGTAACCGCCGGAAGATTTCGGAATGACGGGTTCGCTGAACCCGGCGTTGCGTGCCATGCGAATGGCATCGCGTGCGCGACGCGCGGTTGGACCCGGGGATTGAAGGAGGCTTGTGTTGGCTCGACGCGGGAAGATTCGTTACGGCATCATCGGTACGGGCGGTATGGCGGGGGCGCATGCGCGGTCGTTGGCGCCGATCCCGGGCGTGTCGTTTGAGGTTTGCGCCGACGTCGACGCCGGTCGCGCCGAAGCGTTTGCGCGGGAGCACGGGTTTGCGTCGGGCACGGCGTCGAACGAGGAGGTGTTCGAGCGTTGCGACGCGGTGAGCATCGTGACGCCGGACCGGTATCACGCGGCGCTGACGCTACAGGCGTTGAAGGCCGGCTTGCACGTGCTTTGCGAGAAGCCGCTCACGGTGACGCTGGCCGAGGCGCGGAAGGTGTCGAAGGCGGCGGTGGCGGCGAGCGGGCGGGGTCAGGTTCACATGGTGAACTTCAGCTACCGCAACAGCGCGTCGTTCCACAAGGCGGCGGGGATGGTGTCGTCGGGCAAGCTCGGGGCGATCCGGCACGTGTACGGGCGGTACCTGCAGGCGTGGCTGGCGACGGACGTGTGGGGCTCGTGGACGCGCGAAGCTTGGTTGTGGCGGCTGCAGACAGGCGCGGGCTCGGGCGGGGTGCTGGGCGACGTGGGCTGCCACATCCTGGACTACATCACCGGGATCGCGGGGCCGGCGAAGGCGTTGCGGTGTTCGCTGTCGACGCACGGCAAGCGGGATGGCTCGGCCGAGGGGGCGACCTCGCACGGCGGGAAGAAGCTGGACGCGAACGACACGGCGATCCTCGAGATCGACTTCGAGGGCGGGGGCGACGGGGTGGCGCACGCGACCCGCTGGGCCGGGGGCTTGGCGAACAGCGTGGGCCTGATGGTGTTTGGCACCGAGGGTTCGCTGGCGATCGACCTGGACCAGGGGCCGACGACGATGCGGGTGCTCACGGGCCCGGCGCGTCACAAGGCGGGCAAGCTGTCGGACTGGAAGGTGTTGGAGCTCAAGCCGACGCCGTCGATCTATCAGCGGTTTATCAAGTCGATCAAGACGGGCGTGAACGATGCGCCGGACATCCTGCGCGGCGCCGAGGTGCAGGCGTATTTGGATGCGTGCGAGCGTTCGGCGGCGGACGGGGGTTCGCGGAAGAAGGTGCTGAAATGGGTGTGATGCGCGGGCGTGTGTTTGCGGGGGTTGCGGGTGGTGTGTTGTCGGTTGGTTGCGCGGTTGGCGCGATCGCCGATGGCGGGCCGGGGATGATGACCGAGTCGCGTCGTTCGCCGTTCGGGATGGCGTTGCAGGGCGACTTGTGGGTGGCGCCGACGGAGTCGGAGAACGCCGGGCAGGACGTGGACCTGCGTTTGTATGCGGCGGAGGGCTGGTTCGACCTGGGCAAGCTTGGCGCGGTGGACTTGGGGGGTGCTGCCGGGGGTGTTCCGGG
>JBCCXV010000212.1:0-4908 GCA_039191195.1 Planctomycetota bacterium | reverse complement strand
GGCCGCGGCGGCCTCCGCGCCGTTGGCTTCGGTTTCGGTGATTGGGCCGAGGAGCTCCGCGAAGGCGCCGACATCGACGCCGTCGGAACCCTGCGCATCAACGAGTGGCGCGGGCTCCGCTCGGCCGAGTTTCAACTGACCGACGTGCGCCCCGCCATGCCTGCCGAAAACGCTCACGCGCCCCAACCCCACGCCGCCGAGCCCCGTGTGGCCACGCCCGGCCCGATCTAGACTCGCCGGGATGTCCAGAGGCCACGCCTTCGCCGCCGACGGCGCCCCGCACCCGCCCGACCGCGGCCTCGGCCCGGCCCTCGCCTGGGGCTGCTACCTCGGTTGCTCGTGGACCTGGGTGATCGGCATGTTCCTGCCGGCCATCCTCGTGCGCGACTACGGCTGGCCCGGCTGGGCCCTCTTCGCCGTCCCCAACGTGCTCGGCGCCGCCGCCATGGGTTTCGTGCTCACTGGCAAGGCCTCCAAACTCTTCGTCGACAAGCACCGTTCCGCGTGCGTCACGTTCAGCTACACCACGCTCCTGCTCCAGGTCTTCGCCCTCGGGTGGTTCGCCGACACCATGGGCGCCCGCGGCGTGGTCGTCCTGTCCGTCGGCACGCTCGCGCTCCTCGTGCTCGGCCTCATCGCCCTTTGGCGGACCGACCCCACCCACCTCCGCCACGGCGTCGCCCTGGCCGTCGCGATCGGCGCCGCCTGCGTCTCCCTCGGCGCCATGTCCTACGCCCTCAAGCTCGACGGCGCCTGGATCGCCACCGACCCCGGGCCCGACGACGGCCTGTCCGCCCCCCTCGCCAACGGGCCCGACCTCCTCGGCCTCGCCGGCGCTACCGCCTTCGGCTTCATGCTTAGCCCCTACCTCGACCTCACCTTCCACCGCGCCCGCATCCAGACCGACAAGCCGACCGGCCGCGCCGCCTTCGCCTTCGGCTTCGGCTGCGTGTTCCTGGCCATGATCATCTTCGCCCTGGCCTACGCCGGCATCGTCGCGCCCTTCTGGCGTGCCGATCGCGGCGCCGTCGCCCCGCTGCCCAGCGCCTGGCTCGTCCTGCTGAGCTTGCACGTCCTGTTGCAGGTCGGCGTCACCGCGTACTTCCACGGCCGAGAGCTGCTCCGCCCTCGACCCTGCCAAGACGCCGCCGACCACGCCCGCCGTCGCTACGCCGCCGTCGTCGCGCTCCTCGCCATGCTCTTTGTCGCGCTGCTCGCGGCGCTCGTCCGCCGGTACGGCGTCGAACTGCCGGGCTACGACGGCTCGCTCTCCGCGGGCGAGGGCGTCTACCGCGCGTTCCTGCTCATCTACGCCGTGGTCTTCCCGTCGTACGTCTTGATCGTCGCCGCCCCGACCCACAAGCCCGTGACCGACGCCGCCCGGCGGACCACCTTCTGGGTCGTCGCGCCCATCGCCTACGCCCTCGCCTGCGCGAGCTTCATCTTCGGATTGGGCCCCTTGAGCTACGCCGCCGCCGCGGCCGTCGTCGTCGGGCGTCTCAGCCTCGACCTGGGCCTGGTCTCGAAGCGCACGGCCGCCTCGCCCGCCGCGTGATGCAGAAAGGCTGGGATTGCGCCCCGACCGTTTCGCGCTCGAACGGCGCCCGGGCCAGGTGCGGGAAGTAGTCCTGCAGCGCACGCACGCCCCACTCGCCGGCCCGCAACGCCTGCATGGCCCGCACCGCGGCTTGCATGGCCGTCGCCGTGGTCACCATCGCCACGCCCTCGCGCACCGCCGTCGCCCGCAGCTTGCCCTCGTCCGTCCCGGCGCCCTTGCGCGTCGGCGTGTTGAAGATCAGCTGGATCTGGCGGTTCTTCATCAGGTCGATCGCGTTGGGCCGGCCCTCGCTGATCTTCAGCACCGGCTGCGCCTCGACGCCGTGCTCGGCCAGGTACCGCCGGGTGCCCCCCGTCGCGTAGAGCGTGAAGCCGAGCTCCACGAGCCCTTTCACCGGTTCCAGCGCCGCGGCCTTGTCGGCCTCGCGCAGCGACACAAAGGCCGCGCCCTGCATCGGCAGCGTCGCCCCGGCCGACATCTGGCTCTTGGCGAACGCCAAGCCCTCCGACGGGTCGCCGCCCATCGCCTCGCCCGTGCTCCGCATCTCCGGGCCCAAAATCACGTCCACGCCCGGGAACTTACTGAACGGGAACACCGCCTCCTTCACCGACGTGTGCCCCGGCGTGACCTCTTCTACGTTCTGGTGAAACAGAGACTGTCCCATCATGCACCGCGCTGCGATCCGCGCCCACGGCACGCCCGTCGCCTTGCCCACGAACGGCACCGTGCGCGAAGCACGCGGGTTCACTTCGATGATGTACAGCTCGAACCCGCCCTCCGGCGTCTTCTTCACCGCCCACTGCGCGTTCATCAGGCCGCACACCTTGAGCGCGCCCGCCAGCTTGCGGGTCTGGTCGCGGATCTGATCCACCGCCTCGGCCGGCAGCGAGTAAGGCGGGATCGTGCACGCCGAGTCGCCCGAGTGGATGCCGGCCTCCTCGATGTGCTCCATCACCGCCGCGACGCGCGTCTGGTCTCCGCCCGACACGCCGAAGTCGGCCACAAGATCGACGTCGCACTCGGTCGCCTCGGCCAGGAACTGGTCGACCAAGATCGGCTTGCCCCGCAGGTCGCTCGCGCCGATCGCCTTGGCCATGTAGTTGCGCAGCTGGTCGTCGTCGAACACCGTCTCCATCGCACGACCGCCCAGCACGAACGACGGCCGCACCAGCACCGGATACCCGACCTGCTGCGCCACCGCCACGGCCTCATCCACGCTGTGCGCAATCCCGTTCGCCGGCTGACGCACCCCAAGAGACCGACAGAGCCCGGCGAACCGTTCGCGGTCTTCCGCCTCGGCGATCGCGTCGACCCCCGTGCCCAAGATCGGAACGCCCGCCGCCTGCAACCCCTCGGCCAGGTTGAGCGGAGTCTGCCCGCCGAACTGCACGATCACGCCCTTGACGAGCCCGCCGGGCTCGGAGAACGCCCGGCCGTTGAGGCGCTCCACCGCGTTCAGCACGTCTTCCAGCGTCAACGGCTCGAAAAACAGCACGTCGCTGGTGTCGTAGTCCGTGCTCACCGTCTCGGGGTTCGAGTTGATCATCACCGACTCGAAGCCCAGTTCGTCCGCCGCGAACGCCGCCTGCACGCAGCAGTAGTCGAACTCGATCCCTTGGCCGATGCGGTTGGGCCCGCCGCCGAGGATGACGATTTTGGGTTTGTCGGAGATTTCGATCTCGTCCGCGGACTCCTCGCCGCCATCCGCCTTCCGCGTCGATGCTTCGTATGCCGAGTAGTAGTAGGGCGTCGCCGCCTCGAACTCCGCCGCGCAGGTGTCCACGAGCTTGTACGCCGGCTCGACGCCCAGGCCTTGCCGTTTGGCGCGGACCTTCAGCACGTTCGCCGCCTGGGTCGAGCCTAGGTAGAGCGCCGCGAGCTGGGCGTCGCTGTATCCCAGCTGCTTGGCCTCGAACATCAGGTCGTGGTCGATGTCGTCCAGCCCGCTGACCGCGGCGAGACGATCCTCAAACCGCACCAGCTGCTCCAGCTGATCCAGGAACCAGGGGTCGATGCCCGTGGCCTCGTGCACCTGCTCGACGCTCCAGCCGGCCTTCAGCGCGTAGCGCAGGTAGTACAGGCGGCCTTGCGAGGGCACGCGCAGCTTCCGGCGGAGCTTCTCCTGATCGATCGGCCAGCGGAGGTCCTTCGCGCCCGGCCGGCGCTCGGCGTCGAGCCAGGCGTCGGCGTCGTCGAGCCCAAAGCCGGCCCGCTGCACCTCCATCGACCGGATGCCCTTCTGCAGGCTCTCCTTAAACGTCCGCCCGATCGACATCCCCTCGCCCACGCTCTTCATCTGCGTCGTGAGCGTCTCGTCGGCCTCGGGGAACTTCTCGAAGGTCCACCGCGGGATCTTGGTCACCACGTAGTCGATCGCCGGCTCGAAGCAGGCGATGGTCTGACCCGTCACGTCGTTCGGCAGCTCCCACAGCCGGTAGCCCACGGCGAGCTTCGCCGCGATCTTCGCGATCGGGAAGCCCGTCGCCTTCGACGCCAACGCCGAGCTACGGCTCACGCGCGGGTTCATCTCGATCACCACCATCTCGCCGTCTGCGGGGTTGATCGCGAACTGGCAGTTCGAGCCGCCTGTCTCCACTCCAACCGCCCGCAGGATCGCCAGCGACGCGTCGCGCATCCGCTGGTACTCCTTGTCCGTCAGCGTCTGGGCCGGGGCGACGGTGATCGAGTCGCCGGTGTGCACGCCCATGGCGTCGAAGTTCTCGATGGCGCACACGATCACCGCGTTGTCATCGCGGTCGCGCATGACCTCCATCTCATATTCTTTCCAACCCAAGAGCGACCGGTCGATCACCACCTGGGTGGTCATCGACGCGTCCAGACCCCGTCGGACGATGTCCTCGAACTCTTCGAGGTTGTACGCCACCCCGCCCCCGGCGCCGCCGAGGGTGAACGCCGGCCGGATGATTGCCGGCAGGCCGGTGCGCTCGACTACCTCGCGCGCTTCGTCCATCGTGTGCGCAATCCCCGAATCGGCGCACTTGAGACCGATGCTCTCCATCACCTCTTTGAAGAGCTGCCGGTCTTCGGCCCGGTAGATGACTTCGCGGGTCGCTCCGATCATCTCAACGCCGTGTTTCTGGAGCGTGCCGTCGTCGAACATCGCGCAGGCGCAGTTGAGCGCCGTCTGCCCGCCCAGCGTCGGCAGCAGCGCGTCGATCGGGTTCCCCAGCTCCGCCTCGCGTGCGATGACCTTCTCCACCGCCTCGGGCGTGATGGGCTCGAGGTACGTGCGGTCGCTGAACTCGGGGTCGGTCATGATCGTGGCCGGGTTCGAGTTCACCAGCACCACGCGGTACCCCTCCTCGCGCAAGGCCTTGCAGGCCTGCGTG
>JBCCXV010000211.1:0-4911 GCA_039191195.1 Planctomycetota bacterium | reverse complement strand
GCTTGCCGGGTCGCCCGTGCCCAACGCACCAAACAGCGTCTCGGCCGGCGGCACCACCGCGTAGTTCAGCAGGTCCACCAGGCCCGCCGCGAAGCCCTGCAGCAGCTTCTGCCCTTGCTGCCAGCCCAGCACCACCGCCGCCAAGGCCAACTGCAGCGCCAGCCCGCCCACCACCACGCGCACCGGGAACCGGCGCTTGTGCGAAGACAAGCACCACGCCAACCCGACGAAAATCGCGACCCCCACGGCCGCACGGAGTTCCGTCACGGATGTCGAGGGTAGCAACTACGCCTAGCTGGCCGCCGCCCGACGCGGCTCGGCCGGCTCGGCCTTACGCACCGCCGGCGTCGCGTCGTCCCCGGCCTTCGTCTCCGGCTCCGCCCCCTCCAGCACCTCGTGCTCGTACATCGACAGCAGCGACAGCAGCCACGACACCGTCGCGTCCGCCCCCTGATCCGGGCTCGCCCCGGCCGGCGTGAGCCGGTCGGCGCACCCGCCCGTCGTGTTGTCGTACAACGGCGCCCGCAAGTCGTTGTCGCCCAAGAACCAGTCCAGGCAACGCCGGGCCCGGCGGACATACCCGAGCCGCTGCGTCACCCGGTACGCCTCGAGGTTCGCGTCGATCGCCCCCGCCGCCTCTTGCGGGAGCTGGTCGAACCGCGCCTTGGTCCCGCCCCGGGGCAGGCCCCCGGCCGTGCCCGCAGGCTCGAAACGACCGTCGTCGGCGCTCTGCACACCGTTGAGCCAATCCAGACACCGCAGCGCCGCCTCGATCATGTCGTTGCGGAACATCCAACGCCCCGACAGCAGCAGCGCATGAGGCAGACGCGTCGCCGCGTACGTCACCTGGTCGTTCGGGTACGGCCAGGCCGGGTTCGACGCCGCCAAGAACCGCTCGAACAGCCGCTCGGCCAGCCCGGCACGCACCCGCTTGGCGTCGGCGTCGCCCGAGTACCGCCGCAGGTACGCGTGGATCCCGATCAGCGAGAACGCCAGCCCGTGCGCGTGCTCAAACCCTTCGCACGCCGGCAGCGCCTCGTGGAACAGCTGCGACGCCAGCCCCACGTGCCCCGGCGACTGCGATCGCGCCACCGTCTCCCCCAGCGCCCACATCGCACGCCCGTGCGCATCCTCCGAGAACGGCCGGTCGTCCCACGCCCGGTCGTACCCCATCTGCTGGCGGAAACGCCCGTGCGCCGGGTCATACGCGTGATCGATAAACGAAAGCAGGCGCGACACCAGCAGGTCCGTATCCCCCGCGTCGTCGTACGCCAGGTGGTCCTGCGCTTGCAGCAGCGCGATCAAGGCCCCGGCGTTATGCTCCAGCCAGTACCCCGACCGACGGTTGGGCACCGTCGACTTCGCGTGCGCCACCAAACCGCAGGAGTCGGTCAGCGTCCGCAAGTGGTCGAGTTTGATCTCGCTCAGCTCGTCGGCCGGCGCCTTCCGCAACGCCGACGCCGGCTGCGGGTGGCTCCGACGGTGCGCACGCACCTCCTCGAACACCTCGAAGTACCGCTGGGCCACCTCCGACCACCGCATCGCCCGCCCGTGCTGGTACGCCGCCTTGCGCACCGCATGACGCTCGACCTCGTGGTCGAACAGTTCGGTGATCGTGCTCGCCAGCGCCGCCTGATCCCGGAACGGAACGACCCGGCCCCGCCCGTCGTCCAGCAGCTCGCTCGCGTGCCAGTACGGCGTCGACACCACCGCCTTGCCCGCGCCCACGGCGTACGCCAGCGTGCCCGAGGTGATCTGCGCCTCGTTGTCGTACGGCGTCACGTACACGTCCGCCGCGCCCAAGAAGGCCGTCAGCTCGTCCAGCTCAACAAACCGGTTGAACCACACGACATGGTCGGCCACGCCCAGCTCGTTCGCCAGCCGCTGCAGCCCCAGCCGGTATTCCTCGCCCGAATGCGCCAGCACGCCCGGGTGCGTCGCGCCCACGATCACGTACACCGCGTCCGGGTGCTTCGCCACGATCGACGGCAGCGCCCGGATCATGTTCTCCAGACCTTTAGACGGACCGATTAGCCCGAAGGTCAGGATCACCTTCTTGCCCTCGACGCCGAACTGGTCCTTGTAGAACGCCGGGTCGACGAACGGCACGTCCGGGATCCCGTGCGGGATCACCGCGATCTTCTCTTGCGGAACGCCGTAGATGTCGGTGAGGAACTCGACGGCACGGTCGGCCATCACCACGAGCTTGTCGCACACCGCGAACAGCTTGTCCGCCACCACCCGGTACTTCGGCTCGGGGTCGCGCAGCACCGTGTGCAGCGTCGCCACCACCGGCATGCGCAGCCGCCTCAGCATCTCCAGCACGAAGGCCCCGCCCTCGCCGCCGAAGATCCCGAACTCGTGCTGCAGGCACACCACGTCGGTGTGGGCCGTGTTGAGGAACTCCGCCGCCAGCTGGTACTCGCCCAGTCGGTGCTGGTTGAGCTCGAACCACACCCGGTCGGAGTAGCGGTAGCCCTCGGGCCGGTCGTTCAGGGCCACCGCCCGGACCTTGAGGTCCGGCCGGGCCTGCTGCATCGCCTCGGCCAGGTCCGCCGTGAACGTACCGATTCCGCAGCGACGCGGCGCGTAGCTCCCGATCAGGCTCACCGTCTGGAGCGGCCGGGACGGAACGGCGGGATCGGGCGGCGGGGGGTCCTGCATCGCGGTGGAGGGGTCGACAGGCCAGAAAAGCCCGGCAAGCTCACCCGGTATGGTACGGCAGACCACCCGCCCGGGCCGGCCACGCCCCAAACAGCAGGCCCCTTTAGGCCACCCCGCACGGAGCCATCCCGATGAAGGGCATCATCCTCGCCGGCGGACACGGCACACGCCTCTACCCGCTGACCCTCGCCGTCAGCAAGCAGCTGCTGCCCGTCTACAACAAGCCGATGATCTACTACCCGCTGTCGATGCTCATGCTCGGCGGCATCCGCGAAGTCTTGATCATCTCCACCCCCAGCGATCTCCCCCGCTTCCGCGACCTCCTCGGCGACGGCAGCCAGTGGGGCATGGCCTTCTCCTACGTCGAGCAGCCCGAGCCCAAGGGCCTCGCCCAGGCCTTCCTCCTCGACCGAGACTTCGTCGGCGACAACCCTATCTGCCTCATCCTCGGCGACAACATCTTCCACGGCTCCGGACTCCGCGAACAGATGCAGACCGCCGCCGCGCTCGACACCGGCGCCATCGTCTTCGGGTACCCCGTCAAAGACCCCGAACGCTACGGCGTCGTCGAGTTCGACGCCAACGGCAAAGCCATCTCCATCGAAGAAAAGCCCACCCAGCCCAAGAGCCACTTCGCCGTGCCAGGCCTCTACTTCTACGACGGTCAGGTCGGCGAGATCGCCGCCAACCTCGCCCCCTCGCCCCGAGGCGAGCTCGAGATTACCGACGTCAACCGCATCTACCTCGAACGCGGCGAGCTCACCGTCCAGGTCTGGTCCCGCGGCACCGCCTGGCTCGACGCCGGCACCCACGAGTCCCTCCTCCAGGCGGGCACCTTTGTCGAAGCCATCGAAGAACGCCAAGGCACCATGATCGGCTGCCCGGAAGAGATCGCCTGGCGCATGCGCTTCATCGACGACGCCCAACTCGCCAAGCAAGCCGAAGCCCTCTCCAAGAACAGCTACGGCGAGTACCTCAAGCAGATCATGGCCGACGACCACGTCGAGCCCTGGCTCTAACGCCATGGCCCCGTACAGCGGCACGCTCATGAGCATGGCGTCGACCTTGGCCGCTTCCGGGGGCGAAGGCGGCTGGCGGCCGACCATCGGCGACCCCACCGTCATGGGCTGGGCCACCCTCGCCGCCTACCTCGCCACCGCCGTGCTCTGCTGGAAAGCACGCGCATGGGCCCGCGACAAGACCGAAGCCAAGTTCTGGATCGTCGCCGCCGCCGTCATGCTCCTGCTGGGCGTCAACAAGCAGCTCGACCTCCAAACCCTCGGCGGGGGCTGGGTGCGCGACTGGGCCAAAGACGCCGGCTGGTACGAAGACCGCCGGAAATACCAGGCCCTGTTCGTCGCTGGCGTGGCCGGCGTGGGCGTCGCCGCCGTCACCCTCGCCGCCTGGGTCACCTTCAAACGCTGGAAGCGCCTGGGCCTGGCCTGCCTCGGCCTCGCCGCGACCTGCGCGTTCGTCGCCATCCGCGCCGCGTCGTTCCACAAGGTCGACGTGATGCTCGGCAAAACCGTCGGCCCCCTCAAGGTCAACGTCATCCTCGAGCTCGGCGGTATCGTGCTCGCCGGCGCCGGGGCGCTGCTCGCCTGGGCGCCTTGGAGCCGACCCCGCGACCGCCGACGACGCTAACCACACCAGACCGCCGCCCAGTAAGACCGCCCAGCAAGACCGCCCACGAGACGCCCACGCATGCAGGTCACCCCGCTCGACATCCCCGACGTCAAGCTCATCCAACCCAAGAAGTTCGGCGACGCCCGCGGCTTCTTCATGGAGACCTACGCCAAGCCCCGCCTCGCCGAGGCCGGCGTGAACGTCGACTTCGTCCAAGACAACCACTCGCTCTCCGCCGACGTCGGCGTGCTCCGCGGCCTGCACTTCCAAAAACCCCCGCACGCCCAGGCCAAGCTCGTCCGCGTGACCGCCGGCCGCGTCTACGACGTCGCCGTCGATATCCGCAAGGGCTCGCCCACCTACGGCAAGTGGGTCGGCTGCGAACTCACCCCCGCCGGCGAGCAGCTCTTCGTCCCCGCAGGCTTCCTGCACGGCTTTGTCACCCTCGAATCCAACACCGAGTTCCTCTACAAGGTCTCTTCCCTCTACGCCCCCGACTCCGACGCCGGCGTGATCTGGAACGACCCCACCCTCAGCATCCCCTGGCCGATCCAAGGCAAGCCAATGCTCTCGGGGAAAGACGCCCAGCTCCCGACCCTCGCCGAGTTCGACAGCCCCTTC
>JBCCXV010000210.1:0-4920 GCA_039191195.1 Planctomycetota bacterium | reverse complement strand
GGGCACGCCGGAGATGTTCTGCTCGAGCATGAGCCGGCGGGCTTCGGCGCAGGGCGCGTCGGGGGGCAGCGTGACCGGGCCGGCGATCACGCCGTTGGCCGACCGTTTGACCTTCACCACCTCGCGGGCCTGGGCCTCGACGCTCAGGTTCTTGTGGATCACGCCCAGGCCGCCTTCTTGCGCCAGCGCAATCGCCAGGGCGCTCTCGGTCACGGTGTCCATCGGCGCCGACAGCAGCGGGATGTTGAGCCTGATCGTGGGCGTGAGCCGTGCCGACACGTCGGTCGAGGCGGGCGCCACGTCGCTGCGTCCGGGGACCAGCAGCACGTCGTCGAAGGTGATGCCGTC
Source organism: Planctomycetota bacterium (assembly GCA_039191195.1). Classification (GTDB taxonomy): domain Bacteria; phylum Planctomycetota; class Phycisphaerae; order Phycisphaerales; family Phycisphaeraceae; genus JBCCBV01. Next base: position 4,572 of record JBCCXV010000210.1, on the reverse strand, counting down.
GGCGAGGATTTTGTCGTCCATGCCGCATCCTCACGGGCCGGCGTGCCGGCGTCAACACCGGCCCGTCCAGACCCGCCCAGCCCTTGCGGGACGCTTATTCCGCCGCCGCGAGGCCGGGGTTGGGGTTGCGCCGGGTTGTGCCCAGGACGGGGTCGCCCGAGGTGTCGCCGGCGATGGGGTAGATCATCACGGCGTCGGCGTTGTGGCCGGTTTCGCCGTCGTTGTTCTTGTCGTTGACGTAGAAGAGGTTGTCGCCGGTTTGGCCGTCGGAGCCCGAGTCCATGTCGTGCGCGTCGAGGGCGAGGGCGTTGCCGTAGCGCGTGCGTTCCATGTACTGCGTGTTGAGAAACTCAATGCCGCAGTCGCCATACAGCACGTGGCCTTGCCACTCGCCGTCGCCCGGGCGGGACCATACCGAGCCGACGCTGGGCCCGCCTTGCCAGTCCCCGACGTTGTCGTCGCCGGTGTTGCGATCGGACATCAGGACGGCCTGGGTGTTGATGGTGCCTTTCCACTCTTGGGCGCCGCGCGTGGCCGGCCGGCCGTAGTCTTCTTCGCCCACCGGCTTGATCGGCGGCGTGTAGGCCGTGTCGCGGTCGGTGTTGGCGCCGCCCAGGGCGAGCATGGCGTAGGAGTAGTGTTCGGACGAGATGGGCTCGCCTTCCCAGGCTTCCGCTTTGCGCGCCGACTCGGCCGGGTTGATGAGGATCTCCGGCGTGAGGATCTGGGCCTGAAGCAGCACGGCCAAACGTACGGCCGGGTTGTCGCCGCTGCCCACGCCGCCGGCCACCGCGAAACGGTCGTCGGCGCGACGGTCGCGGAACGCCTCGCCGTGGTTGCCGAAGCGGTCATATCCGTGGCCCTTCGCGACCGAACCGACCAAGCCCCGGCTGTCGAGTCCGGCGTACCACTCCTTGTTCGCGTTGGCGGCGATCGCCAGGCTCTGCCCGATGCTGCGCAGGTTCGACCCGCTAGCCGCCTTGTGCGCCGTGCGCCGCGCCGCGCCCAACGCCGGCAGCAGGATGCCGACCAGCAGCGCGACCACGGCGATCACCACCAGCAGTTCGATGGCGCTCCAGCCCCGTCGCCCCCGCCCCCGGAAGTGACCCCGGCCTTGACCCCGGAAAGGGGCTCGCCGCGCGGCGCGGGCGTGCGATGCGGACGGGCCCTGGCGGTATGCCCCAACGGAAACGGCTTGGCTCATGTCCGGAGCCTACCCGGACAAGGTGAGCGGGAGGTAAACGCCGTGCGCGGGGTCAACGCCGTGCCCGAAAGGCAAACCGGGCGCGACGCGGCGCTCGACGCCACGCCACGCCCGGGGAGGGGATGCGCTGTTCGCCCGGAAGGGCTCGGTCTACTTCTGGTTGACGACGCCGAGGGTCGGGTTGCCCGAGGCGTCCCCGCCGGCGGGGTAGACCATCACGGCGTCGGCGTTGTGGTCTTGCTTTCCATCGTTGTTGCGGTCGTTGACGAAGAACAAGTGGTCGCCGTCCCAGGCGTCGCCGCCCGAGGCCGGGTTCTGCTCGTCGAACGCGACGTGGTCGCCGTAGCGCGTGCGCGGCATCGCGACCGAGTTCATGAAGTCAAGCGAGCCGTCGCCCCGGACGACGTGGCCCTGCCACGCCGTGTCCTTGTCTTTGTTCCAGAGCGACCTCGCTGGCCCGCCGTCGGCGTCGGCGTCGCCGAGGCCGCCGACGTTGCGGTCGGACAGGATCACGGCGTCGACGTTGTCCGACGAGGTCCAGGCCGCCTTGGCACGGGCTTGCGGCCGGCCGTAGGAGGGCGGGTCGTCGTCGGCGGCGGGCGCTTGCAACGCGGGCGGGGTGTAGGTCGCGCCGCGGTCGGTGTCGGCGCCGCTCAGGGCGAGCATGGCGTAGCTGTAGTGCTCGCGCGAGATCCCGATCCCTTCCTCAGCGTCGTCACGATCTCGCCATTCAATCGGGTTCAGCAAGATCTCCGGCGAGACGATCTGCGCTTGAAGCAGGATCGCCAGCCTTACGGCCGGGTTGTCGCCGGAGCCTTCGGTGGCGTCGACGAAGAACCGCTCGGTCTGCGCGGGGTCGATGTGGCTGAACCGCTCGAACGCGCCGCCTTGGGCGATGGATCCGATCTCCCCCTTGCTGGTGAGGCCGGGGTACCAGTCCTTGTTCGAGATGGCAATGGTCGCCAGGCCCTGGGCGATGGAGCGCAGGTTCGAGCCGTTGAATGACTGTGGCGGGTTTCGGCGCGTTGCCGTAATCGCGGGCATCAGGATGCCCACTAACAGCAGCAGCGTCACCAGCACCACGACCACTTCGACCAGCGTGACGCCGCGACGGGGCGCGCGCGACCTCCGGGCACGCGGGGTTCGCCTCGTGGGCGGGCCTTCGAGGGCCTGGGTGCGGGCGCGCGACATCTCCGACGACGATTGAGCTCGGTGCGACATGGCCCGGAGCTCCTTTCTTCGGGCGAGCCAACCAAACCGCGGGCGCAAGCCGGGCCGGCGGGCCGAGCGGTCGGTCGAGAGGGTCGGGTTCGGCGGCTCGCGGGGGGCGTCGTCCGGGATGCGAATCGGATCAATCAGGACAGGCTTGGACGAAGCCGGCAAGTCGTGTCGCCCGGCCGATCCCGGCGTATGCGGGGCCAGCCGTGGGGTCTGCGTCGTGCCGCGCCGGGCCGAACGCTCGGCCGAAGGGCGCGGGGCGGCCGCCCGGGCCTCGCCCTGCCCGGGCTCGATCCATCCGGGGCCGCGCGGGCCGGCCCGTCAAGACTGCGTTGCGTGAAGCAGAGGAAAGGGGAAGGCGAGGGGGTCCGTTCAACCCGGCGCGGGGGTTGCGTAACGCGTGAGCGCCGGTCGAGGGTTGGAGCAAGCTGTCACGGACGGGACGCCGGTGCCACCGACAGTGTCCGATCCGCACGGCGGTCTCGCTCGGGGAGAGCGCGATCCGCACCGCGCTCCAGCGCGAAACCGGCCGCGCCTGGGGAGGCGCGGCCGGGGGCGTTTCGGGGTCGAACCCGCGTTGTGGGGTTCCGACGGTTTGCGCCGGGCCCCGCTCGTGGTCGCGGGTCTTACTCCTGGCCGACCACGACCATGCCGGCCGTCATCGCGTCGGCGTCGGGGTAGACCATGACGGCGTCGGCGTCGTGGTCGGTATCCCCGTCGTTGTTGCGGTCGTTCACGTAGAACAGGTTGTCGCCGTTCCAGCTGCCGCTGGCCGGAGCCCCAGCGGTGTCACCCGAGTCGTCGTCGCCCTCGTCGAAGGCGACGTTGTTGCCGTAGCGTGCCCGGCTGAGGATGGCCTTGTTCTGGAACTCGATGGAGACGTCGCCGGAGACGACGTGGCCCTGCCAGTCGCCGTCGTTGTCTTCGCCCCAGACCGAGCTGATGGCCGAGGGGGTGGTGCCGGTTGCGTTGGTGTCGTCGTTGGCGTCGCCGGTGTTGCGGTCGGACAGGATGACGGCCTCGGTGTTCTGGGTCGACTTCCACTCGGCCGAGCCGCGGCGTTCCGGGCGGCCGTAATCGCCATCGGTATCCTTCACCGCGCCCGTTGAAGCGTAGGTTTCGTCGGTGTCGGTGCCGCCGGTCAAGTCAAGGCCGAGCATCGCGTAGGAGTAGTTACTCCGGGTTATGTCGTTCTGCTCGTCGGCTTCGACCTTACGGCTGGACTCGATGGGGTTGAGGATGATCTCGGGCGAGATGATCTGGCTCTGCAGCAGGATGGCGAAGCGCACGCCTGGGTTGTCGGCGTTGCCGGTCGTGCCGCTGACGGTGAACTTCTCGTCGGGGTCTGTCATGTTGTTGAAGCGGGCCAGCGAGCCGTCGGCGTCTTCGATGCCGCCGATTAGGCCCTTACTGGTGAGGCCGGCGTAGAACTCCTTGTTGGAGCCGGCGTTGGTGGCCAAGCCCTGGGCGATGGAGCGCAGGTTCGAGCCGTTGGCGGCCTTGCGGGCCGTGCGGCGGGCGGCCGACAGGGCCGGCAGGAGGATGCCGATCAGCAGCGCGATAATGGCGATGACCACCAGCAGCTCGATGAGCGTGAAGCCCTTGTTGGTGGTGATCGGACGACGACGGACCAAAGCGGTGTGCACCATGGCGCACGGCTCCTTTCGCGGGCGAGCGATAGCGCCGCGGGAGCAGCATCCGGGCTCGGGCAAGAAGGAGCGGGCCGGGGGCGACGTGCCGGCGTCATCCGGTATGCGATCGGATGAATAAGGGCAGTCTGGGACGAAGCCGGAAAGGTTCGCCGAGGGCTCGATCGGTCTCGCGGGAGCGGGGCGGCTGCGGGAACGGGCTCGGCGGGACTTTCCTGCCGAAACAGCCCGAACGCGGCGGCCCAGGCCTCGCCCGGCCTGGGCTCAAGCCCGGCCGAGGGGGTCGGCGGGGCGGGGGATCCAACTTGAGCCGTAAGCAGGCCTTTGCCGACGGCGGCCGCCCCGGAGCGGCCATGTGTTAACGGTACGCGAACCCGGTTTTCGGTGTCAAGGGGTGCGCGGGGCGGGAATCTTGGCAATCCCGCCGGGGGGCTTTGAGGCGGCCGCGGGGGCAACCGGGGTTCACGCCGCGACGACCCGCGTGCCGTGGTCTTTGCCGGC
>JBCCXV010000209.1:0-4969 GCA_039191195.1 Planctomycetota bacterium | reverse complement strand
GGTCGCCACGGACAACGGCGCTCCCGCGCGTAGCCGCACGACCAATGTTGCGAAGCCGCACCCCACATACGTCGCCGGGACCGCCAGCAGCATCACGTAGCTAAGCACGCGATGACCTGACACTGCGGACAACGTTGCGAGCACGACCCATACGACCCCGCACGGGACAGGCGCCACGGCCAGACGGATCGCCCAACGCATCGCACGGTCCCGCTGACGCCTGGCCAAACAAGCGGCAAGCCACGAAGCACCACGCCACCCGCATTCAGGGCAGACAACGCGAAACTCACCATCGGCGGCTTCGATGGCTTCCGTACCCCGCAAGTCGTACCCACACGCGGGGCACGAATACGAGCCGTCTCTCAACACCGGGTCGCCGTGCTCGCCCATTCCCCCGCTCATCGCACCCCCTTAGAAATCCAGCTCCACCACCACCGGGGCGTGGTCCGACACGGCCGGCCCGCCATCGCGCCCCAGGCTCGCGTCGCGCTCGACCGTCACCCCTTGCACGAGCGCCGCGGCCCCCGGGTTCGCCAGGGCGTAGTCGATCCGCCAACCCCGGTCCAGCGCGCGGGCCTGCCCGCGGTTGCTCCACCAGGTGTACGGCCCGTCCACATCGCCAGCGGACTCGCGCACCAGGTCCCGCCAGCCCGACTCCACCAGCCGCGTCATCCAGGCCCGCTCGTGCGGCAGGTACCCCGACTGCTTCTGGTTCGACTTGGCGTAGTACAGGTCGCGCGGCGTCATCGCGAGGTTGAAGTCGCCGGCGAGCACGACCGGCCCGCCCCGCAACTGCTTGGTCGCCCACGGCCGGAACCGGCGCATCCACGCCTCCTTCTGCGCCTGCCGATGATCGCCGCTCGAGCCCGACGGCAGATACACGCTCACCACGTCCACCCCGCCCCCGCCCCCGGAAGAGCCGCCCCGGGATGTCTTCGCTCGCGCGGGCTCAATCGTCACGCGCAGCACCCGCCCTTCGTCGTCGGCGTCGCGCTCGCCCAGCCCGGTGCGCACGTTCGAGATGGGCCGCTTCGACCACACGGCCGTGCCGGCGTACCCGGGTTTCACCGCCGGGCGCCACGCGACGTGCTCAAACCCCAACCCCGCGATCTCCATCGGCGGGGGGCCTTGGTCGGGCGTGCACCGGATCTCTTGGAACAGCCAGACATCGACGTCCAGCCGTTGCATCTCGTCGGCAAGGCCCTTGCGCCAAGCCGCGCGCAATCCGTTGAGGTTCCAGGTCGCGATCCGCATGGGCTCAGGCTAGTGACGCCCGGCGTCGCGCGAGCGTCAAGCTGGGTTCGTGCGTCACGCTGCCGCCGGGGTCCGCGGGGCTCACAGCGGGGTGAGCAGCGTTCAAAAAAATAAGCGGCCACCTGGGGGGAAGGTGGCCGCTTGAGAGGGGTCGCGTGCAAGAAAGCACGCGGGGTGGGGGCGATCGGTTGTCGGGTGCTGCCTAGGAAGAAAGCACCGGTGAGGTGATAATAACGAAGAGATCGGATGGATACAACCCTGAGGCACAAAAAAGTGTGTCGTAAAGCCCCTATTCAGGCAAGGTTTAGAGACGCAACACGCCTTTAGTCGCATCACCCTTATAGTGCACTGCTTAGAAAACGTGCGATCGCACGCTTCTTGGGCATCTCGTACGCAGTTAACATAGCGAAGATGCGATTAATCGGGGGTCGGCGTCGCCGGCCAGGCCGGACGCTTGCCCTCAAGCACCGCCCAGACGTCTTCGGCCACGGCGCTCATGTTCGACAGCGCCTCGGCGGTCCGCGACGCCAGGTGGGGCAGTCGACGGCAGTTCGCCAGCCCGGCGAGGGGGTCGTCCTCGGCAGGCGGTTCGGGGTCGTGAACGTCGAGCACCGCCGCGGCCCGCGGGTGAGCACGCAGCCACTTGGCCAGCGCCCCGGCGTCCAGCAGCATGCCCCGGGCGGCGTTGATCAGCAGGGCGTCGGGTTTGAGCCAGCCCAGCTCCCGCTCGCCGAACATATGCCGGTTGGCAGGCCGGCCGTCGGCGTGCAGCGTCACCACATCCGACGCCCGGTACACCTCCTCGTGGCTCGTCAGCCGTACGTGGCCCGGCCCCACCTCCGAGGTCACCACCACCCGCCCGATCTCGAACTCATCCAGCAGGTCGCACCCCAAGACGGTCATACCCAGCGCCGACGCGGCCCGAGCGGTACGGCGGCCGATCCGCCCGAACCCCACCACGCCCAGCGTCAGCGACGCAAGCTCGCGCCCCACCTCGGTCTGACGCATCCGGTGGAAGTGAGACGCGTCGGCCCCCGCCGGCAGGTCGGTCCGCGGCCGGACGTGGTCCAGCATCAAGCCCAGCACGTACTCGACCACGGCCTGGGTGTTCGCGTCGGGCGTCGACACCACCTGCACGCCCCGGGCGGCGCACGCCGGCAGATCGAGGTTGTCCAGCCCCACCCCGGCCCGGCCCACGACCTTCAGCCCCGGCGCCGCGTCGAGCAGGCCGGCGTCCACCCGGGTGTAGGTCCGCACGATCAGCCCCTGCGCCTCGGCGAGGGCCTCATCAAACCCCGGCTGGTCGAACTTGGCCCAGCGGACCTCCGCACGCTCACCCAGCCAGGCGGCCCAGCCTTCGTCGAGCGCTTCGCTAATCACCACCACGGGTCGATCGGTCATGCCTGGTCCCCTGAGCCCTGGCCTCCGCGTTACGCAGCCTACCGAACCCCTCGCGCCGTGGGGCGAGTTGCGCTACTATGGCGCATCGGCCATTCTGGCCCGACGCTCGCACCCCGCCGGCAAGGACGCCCATGCCCGCCGATAAGACAGGCCGAAACCGCGGCGCGCGCGCCCCGAAGGCCACCCCCCGCCCCCGCAAGCCCCCCGCCCGCAAAGCCGGCGCTCCCGGGCTCGAAACCAACCGCATCGCCGTGGGCGACTGCCTCAAACACATGGCGGCCTGGCCGGAAGGCTCGGTCGACCTCGTCTTCGCCGACCCGCCTTACAACATCGGCTGGCAGTACGACCACTACCAAGACCGCCGGCCGGGAGACGAGTACGTCCAGTGGACCGAAGACTGGATCACCGCCGCCGTCCGTCTGCTCAAGCCCACCGGCAGCTTCTACCTGCTCATCGGCGACGAATACGCCGCCGAGGCCCGCCTCCACCTCAAGAAGCTCGAGAAAGACAAGAAGCTCCAGTTCCGCAACTGGATGATCTGGCACTACACCTTCGGCCAGAACTGCAAGACCAAGTTCAACCGGTCGCACGCGCACCTGTTCTACTGCGTCGGCTCGGCGGCTTGTTCTCACAAAGGCAAGGCCGACACGGCGCCCTACACCTTCAACCGCCAGGCGATCGCCGTGCCCTCGGCCCGCCAGACCACCTACGCCGACGCCCGGGCCAACCCCAGCGGGAAGATGCCCGACGACGTCTGGGTCCTCCGCCCGCAGCTCGCCCTGGCCACCCAGCCCGAAGGCCCGCCAGAAACGCCCGAGACCCAGCGCCGCGGGAAAAGTTCTGGCATCAACAAGAATGGAGAGGCTGCGCTCGACAGATCCGCCGAGTCGGATGTCTTCCGGGGAGAATTCCGGGGATACTTTTCGGCCGACGAAGACGTCTGGTACCTCCCGCGCCTGTGCGGCACGTTCAAGGAGCGCCTGGGTTGGCACCCGTGCCAGTTGCCCGAAGCCCTGCTCGAGCGCGTGGTGAACCTCAGCTCGAACGAAGGCGACGTGGTGTTCGACCCGTTCGTGGGTTCGGGCACGACGCTCGCCGTCGCCGCGAAGCTCGGCCGGCGGTGGCTGGGCTGCGAGCTCTCGAAGGACTACGCGAAGCGCGCCGCCCAGCGGGTCGAGCACATCCAAGCCACCGGCGAGTCGGTCGCCACCACCTTCGCCGACAAGGGCATCGAACGCGGCAAACCCAAGAAGAAGGCCGAGCCGGTCCGCAGCCCCCACCTCCGCGGCAAGCCGCGCAAGCGGCCCGAATCACAAGCCGTGTGAGCAGCGCAAGACGCGCTAGTTCAACGAAGTCTTTCGTTGTGTCTTTGACCTGCCGTGGTAGCTTTCACCTAGGCGATTTCCGCTGGGGAGAGAGACGATGTGCAAACGGTTTTGGGTTGCGGGATTGGCGTTCAGCGCCGTTTGGACAGCGGATGCCAACGCTTTGGTGATCGACGATTTTTCGGTCGGAGCGACCGAGATTGAGGTTGACGGAAACGTTCAGGGTGTGACCCGGGTGCAGCTCGGCCTCGATACCGCCGGGGTGCTTGGCGGTGCGCGCGAGATTACCGTCTCCGCCCCTGGCGGCGACGCCACGTTTGTGGTTGATGCAAACGCGCAGCAAGCGTTCTTCCCGCTCGGCACGAAAACCAGCGTCGACGTGACGTTGTCGTATCCGTTCGAGCCGCCGGCGGATCTGCGGGGGAGCGGAGGTGTGCTCGCGCTTGAAGTAAGCGGGATCTCATCGCCGATTTCGACCGGGATCTACTTCATGCGGATGGCCACTGGTGCAAGGGGCGGCGTGGTTACTTTCGATGAGCAGCTCTTGGCGCTGAGTAGTACGGAGCCTCGCTCTGGCGTCATCGAGATCCCGCTCACGGACTTCACTGGAGTGGACTTCTCTGAAGTGACGGAGGTGGCGGTGGTGATGCGTGACCTGCCGGGGTCCTTGACGATCGCCTTTGACGGCATCTTCGTCACGCCCGAACCCTCGTCGCTCCTCGCGGCGGGCGTCGCTTCGATCACCCTGCTGCGCCGGCGTCGCGCTTAAACAACGCTGTGGCTAGGCCGCTTCGCTCCCGCCAAGCGCAACCTCATCCCCCTGTCGACAGCACCTGCCTCGGCGACTCGGTCCGCCAGCTGCCCGGGTCCTTCCCCATCTCCCGGCCGAGCTCGATCAGCGCCCGCATGTACGCCGCGTCGAACAGGTCGCCCGACTCTTCGGGCAGCTCGGCGTCGGCGGGGATGCACACCCAATAAAACTCGTGCCG
>JBCCXV010000208.1:0-4986 GCA_039191195.1 Planctomycetota bacterium | reverse complement strand
TGGTGACGGCGTATCTGGACGGGCGGGTGGAAGCGTTCGAGGAGTTGGTGGGGCGTTACCAGGACGGGCTGTTCCGTTTCTTGCTGCGGTTTGTGGGGTCTCGGGCGTCTGCGGACGACTTGTTCCAGGAGACGTTTCTCCAGGTTCACCAGTCTGCCGGGACGTTCGACACGCGGAAGCGTTTTAAGCCGTGGATTTTCACGATTGCGGCGAACAAGGCCCGGGACCACTTGCGTAGGAACCAGAGGCGTTCGGCGGCTTCGCTGTCGGCGCCGGTCCGGGGTGCGGGGGACGAGGGGGGGGTGAGCTTCGTCGATCTGATCGAAGACCCGCTCCCGATGCCCGAGGACCGCACGCAGGTGCGTGAGACGGCCGATTTGGTGCGTGAGGTGGTGGAGAGCCTGCCGGACCACCTGCGTGAGGTTTTGCTCTTGGCGTATTTCGAACAGTTTGCCTACAAGGAGATCGCGGAGATGCTGGGGATCCCGCTGGGGACCGTGAAGAGCCGTTTGCACGCGGCGGTGGGCGGGTTCGCCGACCGCTGGCGTGCGAAGTACGGCTCGACCCCGCCGACGGAAATGGGATGAAATCGCGCGATCTTTGCCCGCCCCGGAGCGTATGGGTGGGCAGTTGACTTAATACCTCCGCATTCGCGGAGGGGGGCCGGCCGGCGTGAGAACCCGGCCGGGGACGACCCGGAACGAGAGAGGCTGGAGCCGGTGTGATGACCGATGGACCTGTGAATCCCGACTTTTCGGCCCCCGAGGGGCTCGGTGGCGGCCAGTCGGCCCCGCCCCCGCTGTGCCCGGCCGACGGCGCGGCGCTCGATGCGCTGCTGGGGGCCCGGGCGATGGGGGTGGACGTGGCCGGCGGCGCGGGCCCGATGCCGGCGGAGGCGTCGGACCGGGCGCCGGGCGTGCGGGGACTGCTATCGCTGCTGGACCGGATGCCCGAGGCCGAGGGCCCGGACGGGGCGCACCCCCCTGCCGACTTGTCGCGGCGGACGATCGACGCCGTGGCCGAAGCCCGCCAGCGGGAGCGTTTCGCCGAGCAGGTGCAGGCGTTCGCCCAAGGCCCGCGGGCGGTGGCGTTTAGTTGGCGTCAGCTCGGGGCGGCGGCGGCGGCGGTGATCCTCGGGGTCGCGATGCTGATCCCGGTGCTCAACAACAACCAGCAGCAGGCGCAGCAGATCGCCTGCCGGTCGAACCTGGGGTCGGTGGGTCAGGCGTTCATGGGCTACGCGGCGTCGAACCGTGGCGCGTTGCCGCGGTACCAGGTGCAGCCGGGCGCCGTGTGGTGGAACGTGGGCTCGGGTGCGGGGGACGGGCCGGTGCAGTCGAACGCGTCGCACCTGTTGATCCTGATGCACGAGAACCTGGTTCGGTTGGAGCAGCTGGCGTGCCCCAGCCGTGGGGATGCGGCGACGGGTTCGCTAATCGCCAACCAGCGCGACTGGTCGCGGCCCGAAGCGGTGTCGTACAGCTATCAGAACCAGTACCGGGCCGAGGCGACGAAGCTCGAGCTAAACCCGAAGCTGATCATCCTGGCCGACAAGAACCCGCTGTTGCGCACGCGGTCGGACGGTACGGGCATGTTCCACGACACGAGCGTGGCGCTGGGCTCGGTGAGCGAAGCGCACGGCGACGACGGGCACAACTTGCTGCTCGCCGATGGGTCGGCGCGCTGGGCGTTCCGCACGACGCACGACACCGGCAGGCACGGCGCGGACAACATGTGGACGCCGGTGGGCGCCGAGCCCGGTCAGGCCCTGCAAGGGACGGAGCTGCCCGAGTCGTCTTCGTTCGACAGCTTCTTGGTGCCGTAAGCCCCCCGGAAGTAGCCCCCGGAAGTCGCCCCAGGAAGTCGGCGGGATCCGGCGCCGGGTTGCATCCTGGAATGTCTCTCCGACAATCGCGGCATGGCGGGCCAGTAAGCTGGGCGTGAGTCGTGGTTGGTGCGGATGAACGCGCCGCGCGAGACCCGCCCTGCCCGGAGATGCCCGCTTTGGCCCGACGCCCCGCCCCGGTCCTCGGGTTGTTCTGGTTGGCCGGCGGCGTGCTGCTGGGGACGGTGCTGGGCCCGGCCGGTTGGGGTCGTCTGGATCACGCGAGCTACCGGGGCGTCGTGTACGGCGAGCCGGCGGCGCTCGTGCAGCAGGCGGCCGAGGCGCAAGCGGTCTCCGAAGCGGCGCAAGCGCAGGCGGGTTCGCCCGACGCCGGCGCCCGGCTGGGCGCGGTGGCGGAGATGGTCGAAGCCGGGCGTGTGTATCAGGAAGCCGAACGGGCGCTGACGGCGTCGCGCGAGGCGCGGGCGGTGCGGGTGTCGGCCGTGCGCGACGGCTGCGTGCTGCTGGTGGTGTTGGGCTTGGCGGGGTGGTCGGCCAGCCGTCGACCGGGGGCGTTGCGGAGCGTGTCGTCGGTGGGCGTGTATGCGTGCGCGGCGGCGTGGCTGGCGTTGTGGCTGATGAAGCCGCCCTGGGTGGGGTAGGGGGAGTTGGCATGCGCATACGCCGTGGCGGCGGTGTGTCGATCTATACCAGGACACGCAGACGGGCCATTGTGTGGGCACTGGCTGGGATTGCGGCGGCGCCCATCGGGCTATGCGCTACCGTCGTGGTGCTCATGGTGCTCTTCGCTATTGGCGGTCCGATCTCTTGCGAAAAGCCGCCTCAGCTGCCGGATGGTTATCGCATCATTCCCGATACCGCGGACAAGTTTGTTCACTTTGCTTATCCCACGGCAGACGGACGAAACGTCGCGGCGCCGCCACAGCTCATTGAGGTGGGTTGCGTCGGGAGCTTGATCTTTGGCATTCGTGAGGGTGAGACCGGGCGCGTCGGTTTCCTGCTCGAAACCCAGGGCAACGGCGTTCTGGAAGACGATGTGTATGTGGAAGTTTCCGAAGCACAACTCGCGGCTGAGGTGGCAAACCGCCTAGGCGTGGATCAATCCAAGGTCCGCCTTGTGAGTGTTGGGCTCTACAAGCGCAACAACGATGGCGGGCCGAACGAACCGAACACGCCTCGGCGCTAGGCCGACCGCAAGTCTCACCCCATGTCGGCCATGACCTGGCGGAAGGTTGCGAGTGGCGCGGGCTGGTTTGTCCAAGCCTCGAACTGCGCGGCGGCCTGGCGGAGGAACATCTCGACGCCGGTGGCGACGGCGCAGCCGGCGGCGCGGGCCTGTTGCAAGAACTTGGTCTCGGGCGGGTTGTAGACCGCGTCGAACACGACGACGCCCGGGCCGAAGGCGTCGGGGGTCGTGTCGCCCAGCGGTGAATCGTCGACGTTGGGGTGCATGCCGACGGGGGTGGTGTTGATCCAGAGGTTGGCGTCGACGGCGGTGCGCTGGTCCCAGGGCGCGGCGTCAATGCCGAACTCTTCGGCGAGCTTGTGGGCGGGCTCGGGCTTGTAATGGCAGAGGGTGACAGCGGCGCCGGTGTCGACGAGGCCGGCGATGACGGCCCGGGCCGAGCCGCCGGCGCCGAGGACGACGGCGTGGCGTGTGGCGAGTTCGGCGCGGGCGCCGCCGAGGGGTTGGGCGATGGCGTCGAGGGCGCCGTCGACGTCGGAGTTGCGGGCTTCGAGGGACCGGACCGCCCCGCTGGGGTCGCGCTTGACGACTAGCGTGTTGGCGGCGCCGACGCGGTCGGCGAGTGGGTCGACATGTCCTTCTCGTTCTCTCACGAACTTGAGGAGGTTTTGTTTGTGGGGGATGGTGACGCTGGCGCCGTTGAAGTGTAGGTGTGGGTCGTCGATCCAGGCGCCGACGGTGGCCTTGAAGTGTTCGTACTCGGGCGGGATGGGCATCGGCAGGTAGACGCCGTCGAAGCCGGCGGCGGAGAAGCCGGCGTTGTGGAGGTGCGGGCTCTTGGAATGGCCGATGGGCCAGCCGATGACGCCGTAGACGGAGGTCGAGGGTTGCTGCTGTTTCCAGCGGTAGAGGTTGAGGAGTTCGTGGAGGGTGGGTTGGCCGGGGGCGGTGCCGACGTCGCCATCGAGGCGTGCGAAGGTGAGGAAAGCGCCGGCCTTCTTGGCGAGGATGCGTGAGGGGGCGCCGAACTCGCCCATGCAGAGGGCGACGGCGGGCTTGGGGCTGTCGCGGATGAGCTCGAAGGCTTCGAGGTTGTCGCGGAGGCTGCGGGCCATCCAGGCGGTCTTGACGACCCGGCACGCGGGGTGGGCGGCCATGTCGGCGAGCTTGCGGGTGAGGTTGCTGGGGCGGCCCTGGAAGTCGTGGGCCGAGAGGATCAGGCGTGCGGAACGCCCCCCGGAGTTGAGGCCTGGGGAACGGTTGTTCTCAATTTCTCCAGACTGATCGACGACGAGGTGGACCTTCTGGCGGAGGTTGGCGCTCCGCTGGTAGGACGCGAGTTCGAGGTCGAGGTAGCTGGGGCCTGGGGAGGCGAGGCCGACGGCTTCGAGCAGGGCGATGCGCTGGGTTTCTTCGCCGTCGAACTCTCCGCCTTCTTCGGCGAGGCGGCAGGTGCACAGGCAGGGCGAGGGGGATTGGGCGACGAGTTGGGCGGCGTCTTGCGGGCGGTCGGCGAGGTCGTCGATGCGGTATTCGACGAGGTCGGCGCCTTGTTGTTTGGCGCGCGCGGCCTCTTGGAGCGCCGTGTCGACGGCGTGGACGAAGATGGGGCAGCAGAGGTAGGTCACGGCCGGTCAGGGTACCGGCGTGGGCGTCTCAGGCGCGGCGGCGTCGGGCGGCGGCGAGGCCGGCTAGGGCGAGGAGCCCGGCGGTGGCGGGCTCGGGCACGACGCCGGCGGGGGACGACTCGAAGTTGGCGGCGAGGACATCGAAGTCGAGCAGGTCGACGACGCCGTCGGTGTTGAAGTCTCCCCGCGCGTCGCCGAGGTTGGTGGCGAGGCCGAAGTAGGCGCTCAAGGTGGCAAACTCATTGAGGCCGTAGGCGTCGAGGGGGTTGGTGGCGACGACGGACGGGAAGTCGGTGGGGTCTTGTCCCTCGAGGAAGAAGCTGGCG
>JBCCXV010000207.1:0-5046 GCA_039191195.1 Planctomycetota bacterium | reverse complement strand
TCGTCACCGGGTCGCTGCCCTACACCGAGGGCGCCGCGGTCTTGGCCCTCACGTTGCTGCTGTCCCTCCACGCCCGGCGGGTCCGGTCAAGCAAGTTCCGCAGCGCATTGCGGCTGCGGGCCGTCGCCACCGGCGCCGTCGTGGCCATCGCGACCCTCGCCAAGCCCAGTGCACTGCTCGTGGTCGGCGGACCCGCAGTGCTGCTCGGCCTCGCCTCCCTCGGCTGGTGGCCCGGACGCGTCAAGCATCCGCGCACTCCAATACGAAGCGGCCTCACCGCCTGCACGCTGGGCCTGGGCGCCTGCCTGCTGGTCGCCGCGCCGTGGTGGGGGCCGAATCTCGCCCGCACCGGCAACCCGGTGTTCCCGCTGATGACCCAAACGCTCGGCGCCGGCCCGCTCACCCCCGAACACGCCACCCGGTGGGACGCCGCGCACGGCGCCAGCGCGGCCCGGGGCGAGTCCCGCCTCGGAGCGCTCTGGAACCGCTGGCTGGCCAGCCCGGGCTACGGCGCCGTCCCGCTGTCTTCCGATAGCCGTGAATCCGCCACCGCCAACAGCACCACCGCCAACCCGCAAGCCTTCGACATCACCCGGTTCCACGGGACGCCCGGCCTGCCGCTGCTGCTGATCGCCGGCGTCATCGGCGCGCTGCGCAGCGCACGGGCGAGCCGAGGACGCCGCGTCTTCCTCGTTCTCATCGTGGCGATGCTGGTACTCCAAGCCGCGCTCTGGCTCGGGTTGACGCACCGGCAAGGGCGCTTCATGGCCGCGTCGATCCCGCTTCTCGCGCTGGCGGCCTGCGGATTGGCCCGCGCAACGCCACGCCGCCGGCGGGTCGCCCCCGCGGCGCTGGCCGGCGTCGTTCTGGTGATCTGTGGAGTATCCATCGAGGCCATGCAACGCCAGACCCGCCCCCTGCAAGACGACCAGGGCCAACCCGCCCGGCTCCCGGCCGGCGCGTTCGTCGGCCAGGCAATCGACCAGCACCCGCTCAACAACCTGGCCGTCAACCGGGTCATGGTCCTCGGCGGCTACGGCTCGCTGCTCTACATCGACCCGCCCGCCCTCTACGCCAGCCCGTTTAACACCCACCCGCTCGCCGACATGCTCGGGCCGGCCCAGACGCCGCCGCAAGACCCCGCCTTGGCGCTGCGCGACCTCGGCGTGAGCCACGTCTGGGTCGATTACGCCGAGCTCGAGCGCGTCCGCCAAACGCTGGGGCTCGACCCGCGCCTCGCGCCCGAGCGTGTGGCCCAGGCGATGCGCACCTGGCCCGTCGCGTACCGCGGCACGGCCCAGGTCGCCTATCGCGTACCTTGACCACGCCACTGGGAGTCCGACGCATGACCGCAGACCCGACCCCGCCGCCCCCGCTTCCCGCCTCGGTCACGGTCGTGAGCCACCCGGTGCTCGAGCACTGGATGACCGAGATGCGCGACCGCGACACGCCCTCGCACCGGTTCCGCGCCGCCATGGCCATCGCCGGCGCCCTGCTCGCCTACGAGGCCACGCGCGACCTCGCCACCACCGACGCCCCCCTCGAGACCCCCCTCGAACGCTGCGTCGGCCGGCGCCTCGCCCAGCACCTGACCGTGCTGCCCATCCTCCGGGCCGGCCTCGGCCTCGCCGACCGCTTGCTCGAGTGCATCCCCGGCGCCCACATGGGCCACCTGGGCATGTTCCGCGACGAGGCAAGCCTCGAGCCCGTGTCCTACTACGAGAAGCTACCCACCCACATCGGCTCGGGCCCCGTCCTGCTGGTCGACCCCATGCTCGCCACCGGCGGGTCGGCCGCCGCCGGCTTCTCGCTACTGCACGAGCGCGGCTGCCAGGACGTGCGCATGGTCTGCCTGGTCGCCTCGCCCGAAGGCCTCGCCGCACTCGAGAAAGCCCACCCCGGCGCCCGGGTGTTCACCGCCGCCGTCGACCGCGGCCTCGACGACAACGGCTACATCCGCCCCGGACTGGGCGACGCCGGCGACCGGGTCTTCGGCACCACGGGGTGAGCCGCCCGACCGGTCTCGAAGTAGCGAAACGACCATGCGATTGAGAGCACCCGATCGCATAACGCACAATAGACACAAGCAACGGCCAGTAGGAATCGCGCTCGCTCATGCCACGTTGCGCATCCGTTCTCCTCGCCGTCGTACTCGGTTGCTCCCTTACGCAATGTCCCGAACCTCAACCGCGGTATCTCGCTCGCCCCGGTGGGGGCGGACGCTCTCTTGCATCGCCGGATGGCCGTTTTGAGGCGCACGCTTCCAACCCGGCTCAAGAGACGGCGTCAAACGTGACTCGGACGTGGTGCCGCTTTGGAATCCTGGATTCCGCCCGCACGCTTGTCGGCGAGAGCAAGATCAAGGAACCAATACACAACGCGATCGTGTTCCGCGAAGGCGCAGGTCGTATCTTCCGGTCGGAAGATTCGTCATCGGCGAGCTTCGGAACCAAGGATCAAACCCTGTGGATCTGGCACGCCCCCGAGTAGTATCTCTACCTATCGATCGCCTCTCGCGAGGTCGGCCGGCATAGGAACCGAAGAACGTCAGCGCCCGAAGGAGCTGTGATGACGACACGCCACATCGCCGGATTCTTCCTCATCCCGCTTGTGCTGCTCGTGGCGGCGGGCGCCATCAACGCCCTTTCGCTCTGGAGTTTCCTCGGCAACCTCGCGGTGCCCTGGTTCTGCACCGCCCTCGCCATCGCGGTCATGGTCTTGGGCGTGACGTGCTTGCTCCTGCAGCGACCGCCTTCAACCATCCCGGCGCGTCGCGCGGCGCTGGTGGTCGCGGCGGTCTTGGTCATCCTCGGCGTCGGCTTCATCGTGGACGCATTCGCGTACGCCAGACCCGCCGACTGGCTGGCCAGCGCAGGCGAGTGGGTCGGATTCGCCGTCATCTTGGCCGGCGTGTTCTGGCTGCCACGCCTCCCCAACCCGCCGTCCGACGCCAAATCCTAATCCTGCGTAGGCGCGTCCATCCCCGTCTGCGCCTCGGCGAGCTGCGCCACACGCTCGGCGGCGTGCGCGATCGTCGCGGCCGTGATCGAGCGCATCAGCTCCGGCGGCCAATCCAGGTTCGGGTTCATCTGGAGCTCTTGCGGCACGATCGCCAGCGTCAGACGCGACGCCTCGTGCTCGGCCTCGCGACGACGGCGATCCGCGGCCTCCGCGTCGGCCGGATCGACCGGGTCGACCAAGTCGTGCGCCAGCATCAGCGTCGTCACCTGCCACTCGAAATAGCCGAGCATCGGGTTGTCGTCGGCGTTGCGCTCGGCCATCACGCGGCCCCTTCAGGCGCAGCCGCGGCGCCGCGCAGTGTCTCGAGCGCCTGGGCCACGGTAAACGCGCCCTCGTAGATCGCCTTGCCCACGATCACGCCCTCGATCGGCAGCGGGCGCAGCGCTTCGAGGTGCCCGAGCACCCCCACGCCGCCCGACGCGACGACCGGCACGTCGGTCGCCTCGGCCAGCACACGGGTCGACTCGACGTTCGGCCCGGCGAGCGTGCCGTCGACGGCGATGTCGGTAAACACGATCGCCCCGAGCGGCCAGCCGTTCACCCGCTGGGCGATGTCCAGCGCAAGCTCCCCGCTCGAACCCGTCCAGCCGTCGACCTGGGCCTTCCCGTCGCGGGCGTCGAGGCCGAGCACCAGCTTGCCCGCGTAATCAGGTTTGCCAGCGAGCGACTCGAACCACGCCCAGTTCCGCAGCGCCGCGGTGCCCACGACCACGCGCTCGACGCCGGCGGCGAGCAGCGCGTCGACCGTCTCGGTCGTCCGCACGCCCCCGCCGACCTCCACGCGCAGGCCCGTTTCGGCGCAGATGCGCGCGACCAGGCCGTGCTGCGTCGCCTCGCCGGTGCGGGCCGCGTCGAGGTCGACCACGTGCAGGCGGACGGCGCCTTGGGCTTCGAAGTCCACGGCCACGGCGACCGGGTCGTCGGCGTAACGCGTCTCGCGGCCGTAGTCGCCCTGGGTCAGGCGTACGGCTCGGCCGTCGCGCAGGTCAATCGCGGGAAACAGGTCCATCGCCGCACGCTACGGGGCCCGCGCCCCGGCGACAACCGCGCCGCCCGCTCGGCCCCCGGCAGGCGTCCTCGGGGCGTCCGCTACCCTGTCGGCGTGCAAGACCCGCTGCCCATGAACCCGGTCGGCCCGTTCGACCTCGAGGTGCGCCCGCCCGGCTCCAAGAGCCTCGTCCACCGCGCCGCCGTCATCGCCGCCTTAGCCGACGGCGAAACCGTCCTCACCGGCGTCGACCCCAGCGAAGACGTCGTCATCACCCTCGGCGCCCTGCACAAGCTCGGCGCCAAGGTCGAGTTCAACCCCCAGACCCGCGAGGCCCGCATCCACGGCGCCCAAGGCGCGCTGCCCGGCGGGGTCACGACCGAGCCCATCGACCTCGGCGCCTCCGGCACCAGTTACCGCCTCATCACCGCCGTCGCCTGCCTGGCCCAAGGCACGCACATCCTCGACGGCACCCCGAGGATGCGCCAACGCCCCATGCGCGCCCTCGTCGACGCGCTCCGCGAGCTCGGCGCCGACATCGAATACGTCGACAAGACCGGCTTCCCGCCCCTCAAGGTCACCGGCGGGACCCTGCAAGGCGGCAAGGTCAAGATGCGCGACTTGGTCAGCTCCCAGTTCCTCTCGGCCCTGCTGCTGATCGCGCCCGGCTGCCCCGAGGGCATCGCGCTCACCTTCGAGGGCAACACGCCGTCGATGCCCTACGTGCGCATGACCGTCAAGGTGATGGAGCACTTCCGGGTGAAGCCCGCGGCCAAAGAGTCGGCCCGCAGCGGGCGCATGCGCCTCACCATCGAACCCGGCGCGACCTACTACGGCCGGCCCTACGACATCGAGCCCGACGCCTCGGGCGCGTCCTACTTCCTCGGCGCCGGCGCCGTCGTCCCGGGCGCGCGCATCACCATCCCGGGCCTGGGGTCCGAGAGCGTCCAGGGCGACGCACAGTTCGCCGACCTGCTCGGCCGCATGGGCGCCCACGTCGAGCAGCGGTGGGACCGCACCACCGTCGCCGCCCCGGC
>JBCCXV010000206.1:0-5062 GCA_039191195.1 Planctomycetota bacterium | reverse complement strand
GCCAACCTCGTGCCCGGGATCTCCGGCGGGACCATGCTCCTGGCCGTCGGCGTGTACCCCAAGTTCATCGCCGGCATCGGCGAGGTGACCAGCCTCAAATTTCGACGCGACACGCTCGTGCTGCTGGGCGCGGTCGCGCTCGCGGCGGTCGCCGCCATTGTCCTGCTCGCCGGGCCGGTGAAGCAGCTCGTCATCGACCACCGCTGGGCGATGTACAGCCTGTTCATCGGGCTGACGCTCGGCGGCGTACCGGTGGTCTGGCGGCTCATCGGCAAGCACACCCTCGGCATGTGGGCCGGCGCTGCGGCGGGGTTCCTGGGCATGGCCGCGCTCGCCTGGTTCCAGGCCCAAGGGGGCGCCGGCGCCGACCGCGAGGGCTTCGTCTTCATGCTCCTCGCCGGCGCCGCGGGCGCCTCGGCCATGATCCTCCCGGGCGTCTCGGGCGGATACCTCCTGCTCGTGCTCGGCGTCTACGTGCCCATCCTCGGCGGGATCGCGGCCTTCAAAGACGCGCTCGGCGAACGCGACATCGACACGCTTACCGCCGTCTTCTTCGCCGTCGTCTTGCCCGTCGGCCTGGGCGTGCTCGTGGGCATCGCCGGCGTGAGCAACCTGCTGCGCTTCCTGCTCGCGAAGTTCGAGAAGCCCACCCTCGGCGTGCTGCTGGGCCTGCTCGTCGGCGCCGTGGCCGGTCTCTGGCCGTTCCAGCAGTCGGTCGCGCCCCAGCCGGGCGACCGCTTGAAGAACCAGACCGTCGTCCTGGCCCCCCCGGAAGTAGCCCCGCCCCCGGAAGTGGCTCCTGTTGAAGCGAGCGAAGACGCAGAACGTGCGCCCAACCCCACCGGGCTCGTGTTCCAAGAGACCGGCAAGCCCGTGGATCGCGAAGACTTCCCTACGGCGTACTTCCAGCCCTCGGCCGGCCAGATCGGCGGGGTGCTGGGCCTGATTGTCGTGGGCCTCGGGATCACGCTGGGCATCGACCGGTTCGGGCGCGACAAGCCGTCCCAAGACGACACGATGCCCGCCGCATCCGCGTAAGCGCGGCTTCGTACACTGCCCGCCCACACCACCGACGCGGAGAGAACCCCATGCGCGTGCTCGTCACCGGCGGCGCCGGCTACATCGGATCCCATGCCGTCAAAAGGCTGATCGACGACGGCCACACCGTCGTCGCCCTGGACAACCTCGAGCGCGGCCACCGCGCCGCCTTCCACGCCGCCGCCCAGAACGGCCCCGACCGCGCCCACCTGCTCGAGGCCAACCTCAACGACACCGACCGCATCGCCGCCGCGCTCCAAGAGCACCAAGTCGAGTGCGTGATCAACTTCGCTGCGCTCGCCTATGTGGGTGAGTCGGTCGACGAGCCGCTGCGCTACTACCGCAACAACACCGCCGGCGTGATCTCGCTGCTCGAAGCCATGGACGCCGCCGGCGTCAACCGCCTGGTCCACTCGTCGACGTGCGCGACCTACGGCGAGCCGCCCG
Organism: Planctomycetota bacterium; assembly: GCA_039191195.1. Taxonomy (GTDB): domain Bacteria; phylum Planctomycetota; class Phycisphaerae; order Phycisphaerales; family Phycisphaeraceae; genus JBCCBV01. The sequence goes on along the minus strand of JBCCXV010000206.1, from coordinate 3,577 downwards.
CCGAGTTCATCCCCATCCCCGAGACCTGCCCGCAGTCGCCCATCAACCCCTACGGCTGGTCCAAGCTCTTCAACGAGCGGGTCTTCCTCGATTACGCCCACAGCAAGCACAAGGCCGGGCAAGACTTCGCCTTCGCGGCCCTGCGTTACTTCAACGTCGCCGGCTGCGCCGCCGACGGGGCCCTGGGCGAAGACCACGAGCCTGAGACGCACCTCATCCCTGTCCTGCTCAACACCGCCCTGGGCAAACGCGCCTCGGCCACCATCTTCGGCACCGACTACGACACACCCGACGGCACCTGCATCCGCGACTACGTCCACGTGGAAGACCTCATCGACGCCCACGTCACCGTGCTCCAGGCCATGGGCCCGACCGACCAGCGCATCTACAACCTGGGCGTCGGCAACGGCTTCTCCGTCAAGGAGATCATCGAGGCCGTCAAAAAGGTCACGGGCGTCGATTTCAAGGTCGAACTCGGGGATCGCCGGCCGGGCGACCCGCCCCAGCTCTACGCCAACCCCGCCAAGATCCAGCAAGAGCTCAACTGGACCGCCAAGGTGCAAGACCCCGCCACCATGGCCCAGCACGCTTGGAACTGGTTCCAGAAACACCCCGACGGCTACGGCGACTAACCGCCTAAGCCACGGCGTCGACATCGCAATCAAGCCGCATCAGGCAGCGCACTGCGCATCCCCATCGAGGGGAAGCCCCAAGCACTCGAAGGTGCGCACACGCCCTCAAACCCACATTTATTAAGTATTTGCGCACGCTTAACGAGAAAAGTGCTATTCTTGGGTTCGGAAATGGGTAATCGGCCGCCCGCGGACCACGTCCACGCGGGCCGGAAATCCACCCGTTCCCGCCGCCAACCCGGGGGGCCTGGCCGCAGCGAATACGGCGAGACCGGCGGCGTTCGCATTGGCCTCGCGTTGTTCCCGCATGCACCTAACCAATGACCCCACACCGACGGACGGAACCGTCGGCCCCACCGAGCCGCGCCGGCTCGATTCCCGATGCGCCGCGCCGGTCGCCCCCACGACCTCACGCGACGCCCGAGCACGGAGCCCGATGTTTTGCTGATCTTGATGAACGTCTTGGGCGGAGTGGCGCTGATCCTCTTCGGCATCCGCTTCCTGCGCAAAGGACTCGACCGCCTGGTCGGCCGGCGCCTCGCGGGCTGGGTGCAACGCGCCACACGTACGCGGCCCAAAGCCTTCGGCGCAGGACTGGGCGTGTCCACGCTCATCTGCTCGAGCACCAGCATCTTCCTGCTAAGCCTGCAGATGGTGCGCGACCGCCACGCGTCGCCGCGCAACCTCTTTGCGTTCGTCATCGGCGCCGATGTCGGCCTCACGGCGCTGGTGCTGCTGGGCTCGCTACATATCGACGCGTATGCCGTGGCCCCGATCGCGCTGGGCGTGCTGGCGTTCCAGTTCATGCGCAACGACCTCGCCCGTGGCGTCGGTCAGGTGGTGCTGTCGCTCGGGTTCATCCTGCTGGGGATCCACACGATCCGCGACGGCGCCGCCCTCATCCAACCCCAAGGCGACCTGGCGGCGCTCATCTCCATCGCCGAGCGATACCCGGTGCTCCTGGCCGGGGTCGGCGCGGCGCTGAGCATCGCCATGCAATCGAGTACGGCGTCGATCCTCCTGGTCGTGGGCCTCTCGGCCAACGGGTCTCTGGGCCTGACCGCGGCCGTGCCCGCCATCGTCGGGGCCAACGTCGGCACGGGCCTCACCATGCTCATGCTCGGCTGGCGCACGGCCGTCACCCGGCAGCTGGCCCTGTGCAACCTGACCGCCAAGCTCCTCACGGCGGTGGTCGTGCTCGTGGCCCTGCCGTTCTGGTCGGGCTTGCTCACCCGGCTGCCCCTGGCCGTCGAACAACAAGCGGCCTTGGGCCACACCGGCTTCAACGTGCTGTTGGCGACGCTCGTGCTGCCGTTCGCGGGCCTGATCTACACGGCCGTCGCACGCCTGGCGCCCGAGCCGCCGGCCGAAGAAACCGAAGGCTTCGCCCCGCGCCACCTCGACGAGACACCGCCGCCCAACATGACCGTGGGGCTGGCCCACGCCATGCGCGAGGTCCTCCACGTCAGCGAGATCACCCGCGCCATGATGGCCGACTTCTGGACCGGGCTGAAGTACGGCGATACCGAGGCCCTAGCCCGCGTCGCCGAGCTCGACGACCGCGTCGACCAACTCGACCGCGTCATCAAGCGGTACCTCGTGAAGCTGCTGGGCGAATCGGGCGAAGACGACGCCAGCGGCGAAGTCATCCGACAGATGCGGTTCCTCTCCGAATACGAAACCATCGGCGACATCCTCGACCGCAACCTCGCCGAGCTCGCACTGAAGAAAACCCGCACGCAGCTCTGGTTCTCCGAAGAGACCTACCGCGACCTCGAGCGCCTGTTCCTGATGGTCCAGGAGAACATGCTGATCGCCGAAACGGCCTTCCACACGTTCCACACCGGCTTGGCCGAGCAACTCATCCGGCACAAGACCCACCTCAACCACTGCTACCGCGAATCGCGCGACCGGTTCCTCGAGCGCGTCCAACAGGGCGACGGCGAGTCCCTCGACGCCAGCGCCATCTACCTCGACATCCTGGCCAACCTCCGCCAGATCAACAGCGGGCTGACCCACGTGGCCTACGCCATCACCGGGGGCTCCGAAGACCCGGCCGTCGCAACGCACCCCGCTCGCGTAGCGAGTCCGGAACCGCTCGGGCCGGTCGGCCCCAACCCATCCACGAGCCCGGCGCCGGCGTAACGCCGTTGCGCCTCGACCCTACGCGTCCTGAGCTTCAATCCAGGCCGCGATGCGCAGCAGCGTCGAGTCGCTCAGGTGGTGCTCGATGCCCTCGGCGTCGATCGCCGCCGTCTCTCCATCCACCCCCAGCGCCAGCAGGAAGCGGAACACCAAGTCGTGCCGTTCGCGCAACCGGCCGGCCAGCTCTTCGCCCGCCGCGGTCAGCGCGATGGGTTGGTGCGGCTCGGTGGTCGCGAGCCCTTGCTCCTGGAGACCGGCGACCGCGCGCAACGCCGTGACGTGCGACACGCCGAACCACTTGGCCAAGTGGGAGACCCGGCACTCGCCGTGGGTGCGCACAAGCTCGCCGATCGCCTCGACGTAGTCCTCTAACCGCTCGCGGGCGTGCGCCTCGCGCGCCGCTTCGACGGCCACGGCCGGCTCGTCGGTCCGCAACGGGCGTGCGGGATCGGGTTGCGCATCACGGTCGGACAACGTCTCACTCCTGCCCGCGGGAGTTCACGCACGGCGGCTCCGCAGCTTACCCCGGGATGCCCCTCCGCCCCGGTCTTGACCGACGACCCGCGTTCCGCAAGCCCACTGCACGCCGAGAGACGCTCGCCCCCGCCTCCGTCGCGACCGAATCCCAAACGCGCATAGCTCGGAGGGAGAGCCCGCAGGCCCCAGCGCCAAGGCGTTTTTCGCGCCCACCCGGCTTTCGGTGAAACCTTTGGGGCTGGCGCCGCGAAACCATGAGCAACGCACGGCCGTCGTCTCGGCTTCACCCCGAAGGAAACGCAATCATGACCGGTCTACGCAAG
>JBCCXV010000205.1:0-5091 GCA_039191195.1 Planctomycetota bacterium | reverse complement strand
TCGCCCCCCGCCTGGGCCCGGGGGCTCACGCCGGGCTCGGTCCGCCTGGCGTTCGTCGACCCGCCTTACGCCATGTCGGCCGACCCGGCCGGCGCCCGCGCCCTGGCCGGCGTGCTGGCCGCCCTGCTCCCGGCCTTCGAGCCCGGCGGGGTCTGCGTCTGGCGCACCGAGCGTGGCGTCTGCCCCGCCCAGCAGCCCGGCTACGACGGGCCCGAGTCGGTCTCCTACGGCGGGATGGAGCTGCACTTCTTCCAGGCCCCGCTCGCCCTGGAAACAGACCCGGAGACCGGCCCGCAAGACCCGTAAACTCCCCGCCATGTTCGACGCCCTTTCCGACAAGTTCGACAACGCCATGCGCAAGCTCTCGGGCCGCGGCAAGATCTCCGAGGCCAACGTCCGCGAGGCGATGGACGACGTCCGCACCGCCCTGCTCGAGGCCGACGTTCAGTACGAGGTCGCCCAGCACTTCTGCGACCGCTGCATCGACCAGGCCCTAGGCCAGGAGGTCCTCGCCAGCCTTAAGCCCGGCGAGCAGATGATCAAGGTCGTCCACGACGAGCTGGCCCGCCTGCTCGGCGGCGACCAAGCCCTCGGCCCCGACGGCCAGCCCGCCCCCGAGGCCCCGCTCTACTTCGTCTCGCCTGGCCCCACCGTCATCATGCTCAGCGGCCTCCAAGGCAGCGGCAAGACCACCACCTGCGGCAAGCTCGCCGGCTACCTCAAGAAGCATGGCAAGTCGGTCATGCTCTGCGCGGCCGACCTCCAACGCCCCGCCGCCGTCACCCAGCTCCAAGTCCTCGCCGAACAGGTCCAGGCCGAGGCCCCGGGGCCCGGACAGGTCACGTTCCACGGGGAACCCGACAAGGTCGCCGAATACGGCAAGGCCGTCGGCGCCGCCGTCACCGTCTGCCGCAACGCCGTCGAACGCGCGCGCACCGATAAGACCGACGTCCTGATCCTCGACACCGCCGGCCGGCTGCACCTCAACGACGAGCTCATGGACGAGCTCCGCAAGGTCCAGGCCGCCGTCCAGCCGCACCACATCTTCCTCGTGCTCGACAGCATGACCGGCCAAGACGCCGTCCTGTCCGCCAAGGCCTTCAACGACCAGCTCGAGCTCGACGGCGTCATCCTCTCCAAGTTCGACTCCGACACCCGCGGCGGCGCCGCACTCTCGGTCCGACACGTCACCGGCAAGCCCATCAAGTTCGTCGGCACCGGCGAGAAACTCGACGCACTCGAACCCTTCCACGCCGATCGCGCCGCCGGCCGGATCCTCGGCATGGGCGACATCGTCTCGCTGGTCGAAAAAGCCCAGGAAGAAGTCTCCGAAGAAGAAGCCCTACGCCTCCAAGAGAAGATGGCCGCCGGCAAGCTCACCATGGACGACTTCCTCGGCCAGCTCCGCAAGATGCGCAAGATGGGCTCGATGAAGTCGCTGCTCGGCCTCATGCCCGGCATCGGCAAACAGCTCAAAGACCTCCCGCTCGACGAGAAAGAGATCGACCGCACCGAAGCCATCATCCAGAGCATGACCCACCACGAACGCCGCGACGTCGACGTTCTCGATAACTCAAGACGTAGACGCATCGCCACCGGCGCCGGCGTCGACCAAAAGGCCGTGTCCCAACTCGTCAAAGGCTTCGACATGGTCAGCAGCATGTCCCAGCAGCTCTCGGGCATGGGCGCCATGGGCAAGCTCAAAGCCATGACCCAGATGGGACAGATGGACCCCGCCGCCATGATGGGCATGGGCGGCGGCTTCGGCCCCCGCGCCAAGGGCTCGACCAAGGCCTCGGCGAACAAGCCGCAATACAAGAAACGCAAGAAGCGGTAAGCCCCCGGAAGTTCCATTCCTCCGCCGGCGATGCCACCCGTGACGCTCCAAACGAGCCGCGACCGTGAGGGAGCGGGGCCTTCGCAGGTCGCACGGCCGTCCCGCCCGTGATGGACAAACTCTCCGCCGGTGGCACGGGCGTCCCGCCCGTGATGCGCCTCCCCACGCCAACCCGCCCTGCCGCGCGGCTAAACTCGCCGCCCCATGGCCACCCCCCCACCCAGCCCATCAAGCCCCGCAGCCACTTCCGCCGAGCTGCCCAAGACCTACGAGCCCGCCGCGGTCGAGAAGCACGTCCTCCAGCGCTACCAGGACACCCGCGCCTTCCACGCCGAGCCCGACGCCGGCCGCGACCCCTACTCGGTGGTCATCCCGCCGCCCAACGTCACCGCGGCGCTACACCTCGGCCACGCGCTCAACAACACCATCCAGGACGTGCTGGTCCGCCACGCCCGTATGACCGGAAGAAACGCCGTCTGGCTCCCCGGCACCGACCACGCCGGCATCGCCACCCAAACCGTCGTCGACAAACGCCTCCAGATGGCCGGCGAGCCCGCGCTCAAAGACTACAAACGCCAGGAAGCCGACGGCCGAGATGGACGCTCTGCCTTCATCGAGAAGGTCCAGGCCTGGAAGGACGAGTACGAGAAGCGCATCACCGATCAGCTCCGCGAGATGGGCTGCAGCTGCGACTACGAGCGCCAGCGCTTCACCATGGACCCCGTCTGCGCCAAGGCCGTGCGCGAGGCGTTCTTCCAACTCTTCAAAGACGGCCTGATCTACCGCGGCAAGCGCCTGGTCAACTGGGACCCCGTCACCCAAACCGCACTCGCCGACGACGAGGTCGAGATGCAGACCATCGACGGCCAGTTCTACTACCTCAACTACCCGCTCGTGCGGCCGAAGCTCGGTACGAGCCGCGACACCAGCGAGCCGGGCTCTGTGAGCCCGGTTTCCGCCGACACCTCCGATCCTTCCCAATGGGAAGAAACCGGAGACTTTGTCACCGTGGCCACCACCCGGCCCGAGACGATGCTCGGCGACACCGCCGTGGCCGTGAACCCCAACGACTCTGAGCGCGCCCAGCACGCCGGGCAGTTCGTCAAGCTCCCCATCGTCGGGCGCGTGATCCCCATCGTCGCCGACGACTATGTGGTGATCCCCGACCCCGATTCCGACGACGCCAAGGCCAGCTACGCCTCGGGCTACCTGAAGGTCACCCCCGCCCACGACCCCAACGACTACGACATCGGCCAGCGCCACGACCTGCCGCAGATCAACGTCATGGCGCCCGACGGCTCGATCTCCAAAGACCACGGCTGGCCTTGGGAAGAGCAGCCCGAAGCCATTGCCGAACTCCAGCCGTTTCTGGGCCTGTCGCGCGAAGACGCCCGCAAGGCCATCGTGCGCTGGTTCCGGGAGCGCGAGCTATTGGCGGATCAGAAGCCGTACCGCCACGCGGTGGGCCACAGCTATCGCAGCCACGTCCCGGTCGAGCCGTACCTGTCGGACCAGTGGTACGTGCGGGTAACCGACGACCGCCTCGCCGGCGCCGCGCTGCGGGCCATGTCCGAAGACCAGCGCACGCCCGACACCGAGTGCGTGTGGTCGGACGACCATCCCTTCGAAAACACCAGTACGAGCCGCGACCGTGAGGGAGCGGGGCCTCCGCCAAACGCCCTCAAGCATTACCTCATCACCTTCACCGCCTACGGCACGTGGCTGCACCACGACGCGCGCGGCTCGGTCGATCGCCACCACAACCTGCCCGGCGAACCCTACGTTCCCGAGAACGCCGCCTACGAGCAAGCCGACCAAGACGCCATGACCGGCGACGCCGTCACGCTCGACGAGTCGCAGCGTAAAGAAGTTCTCTCTGCTATCCAAGAAGTGTGCGATCACCGCGGCTGGGGGATCTACGCCGCCAACATCCGCACCAACCACGTGCATCTCGTGGTGTCCGCCGACGCCTCACCCGAAGAGGTGATGGGCGATTGCAAGTCCTACGCCACCCGCCGACTGCGCGAACTAGGCCTCGCCCCCTCCGAAAACCGCACGTGGACCCGCCACGGCAGCACCCGCTACCTCAACGACGACCGCAGCCTCGCCGCGGCACGCCGGTATGTGGTTGAAGAACAAGGCGAAGACCTCGGCGCTTCCTTCGAGCACCCGACCGAGGCCCCGCTCCCTCACGGTCGCGGCTCGTCACAAGCAGCTGCCGATCGGACCACCGGGCTCACGTTCCACCCGCCGCGCTACGCCAAGACCTTCCAGAACTGGCACGAGAGCATCCGCGACTGGTGCATCTCCCGCCAACTCTGGTGGGGGCACCGCATCCCGGTGTGGAGCAGAACCGTTCATTGGCAAGGCGCAGACTGGTTGCACCAAGGCGTGAGCGCAGGAGGCTCTGGGCACAATCCGAAGACGTACGAAGAGGCGGTGCAACTGGTCGAGAGATACCCGCTCGAGTCGGGCTACGACGACAAGGCCGGCGACTATGCGGTCGCGCGCAAGCTCGATGGAGAAGAACTCACTGAGTACTTCTGCCCAAGTCCCGAGTACGCGAACTCAGAGTGGGGGCGTAGCGAGATCCAAGAGCTCGAAACCGTCGGTTGGGCCCAAGACCCCGACGTGCTCGACACCTGGTTCTCCTCGGCGCTCTGGCCCCTGTCTACCCTCGGCTGGCCTGCCCCGGAAGATTTCCCGCACGAGTTTCCGCAAGGAGATGCGGCCCTCCAAGCCTGGAATCCCTCCGCCGTGCTCTGCACCGCGCGCGAGATCATCACCCTATGGGTCTCCCGCATGGTGATGTTCAACCTCTACTTCCGCGGGTCCATCCCCTTCCACGACGTGTTCATCCACGCCATGATCCAGGACGGCCACGGCCAAAAGATGTCCAAGTCCCTGGGCAACGGCGTGGACCCCATGGACATCATCCACTCGCACGGCGCCGACGCCATGCGCTTCACCCTCGCTCACATGACCACCCACACGCAGGACGTGCGCATGCCCGTCGACTGCGTCGACCCCCACACCGGCGAAACCTTCACACCGGCCGTCACCACCGGGTCCGGCGGCGTCAAGGTGATGGCCCCCACCCAAGAGCGCCACGGCAAGGCCATGACCACCGCCTACGGCGTCGCGTCCGGCCTCGCCAACCCCACCGATGACGCGCCCCTGGCCCGCAACACCTCCGAGAAGTTCGACCTCGGCCAACGCTTCTGCAACAAGCTCTGGAACGCCTTCCGCTTCTC